>JAKLDZ010000369.1 GCA_022703255.1 Myxococcota bacterium
CGAGGGGCGGGAAGGGATTCCTGCACCCGTCGGAGGTCAAGGACCCGATGCCGCTGCTGTGGTGTCGGGACGACGAGTTCTTCAGAAACTACGCGGGGAAGCTGGTGGTGTTCGGGCACACGGTGACGGAGTTTTTGCCGCAGGAGCTGTCGAACTACACGCCCGACGACCCGAGCGATCTGTTTGCGGGGCCCTGCGTGATCGGGCTCGACACGGGAGCGGGCAAGGACGGTTTTCTGACAGCGGTGGAGCTTCCGGCGATGAACGTGTACGAATCGCGGGAGTGACGCAGGGGGTGAGGAGAGGGGGAGGCGTCAGCCGGGGATTCCGACGGCGCGGGCGAGGAGATAGGACAGGGCGCCGATGATTCCGGCACCGGGGATGGTGAGCAGCCAGGCCCAGACGATGCGTCCTGCGACCCCCCAGCGGACGGCGGAGAGCTTGCGTACGGCGCCGGTGCCGACGATGGCGCCCGTGATGGTGTGGGTGGTGGAGACGGGGACACCGAGGGCGGTGGCGAGGAACAGGGAGGCGGCGCCGCTGGTTTCGGCGCAGAACCCGCCGACCGGGGCGAGCTTGGTGATCTTCATGCCCATGGTGTGCACGATGCGCCAGCCGCCGCTCATGGTGCCGAGCGCCATGGCGGCGTGACAGGAGAGCACGACCCACAACGGGACGTCGTGGTGCCCGGGCCCGTGCTGATAGAGGCCCTGCGCAGCGAGCGCCGCGACGATGATGCCCATGGTCTTCTGTGCGTCGTTGCCCCCATGGCCGAGGGAGTACAGCGCCGCGGACAAGAGCTGCAGCTTGCGAAAGAGCTTGTCGATCTTGCCAGGGGGACGGGAGCCGGCAGTGGCCATCAGCAGCAGCATGGCCCCCATGGCGAGCACCATTCCGATGAGAGGCGACAGGAAGATGAAGACCGCGGTCTTCAGGAAGAAGGGGGCGTCGAGAGAGCCGAACCCCGCCTTGACCACCGCCGCGCCCGCGAGCCCGCCGAGCAGGGCGTGCGACGAGGAGGTGGGCAACCCCCACCACCAGGTGAGCAGGTCCCACACGATGGCGCCGAACAGGCCTGCACCCACGATGGTCAGGGTCACAACCGCCGGGGAGACTCCCTTGGAAATGTTGGATGCGACCTTCGTTTCGAACACCAGGAAGGCAACGAAGTTGAAGAACGCCGCCCACACGACCGCCGCGCGCGGAGACAACACCCGCGTCGAAACCACCGTGGCAATCGAGTTCGCAGCGTCGTGAAACCCATTGATGAAGTCGAACGCAAGCGCCAGTACGATGATCGCTACCAACGCGGCGGTCATGAGTACTCCAGCACCACGCCGCCAATGGCGTCCGCCACGTCCGCACACCGATCGATCGCGAACTCGAGCTCGTCGAACACCTCGCGACGCTTCATGACGTCGAGAGGGTCGTTGCCGGGCTTGTAGAGCTTCGCGATCGCCGCCCGGAACAGGGCGTCGCCCTCCTTCTCGATGTGCGTCAGCTCGCGGACACACGCGACGATCTCGTCGGCCCGCTTCATGTCCTGCAGCAGCGACATGGCCTTCTGGATGGCGCGGGTGCCCTCGGCGAGCTTGCGCGCCATTGCCACCTTGTCCTCGGACCGCTGGTGCAGCTCGAACAAGACCAGACGCGCCGAAGCGGCGTGGATCAGGTCGAGCACGTCGTCGAGCTTCGAGACCAGGGTCCGGATGTCGGTCCGGTCGAACGGTGTGATCCAGGTTTCGCGGAGACGATTCATCGTTTCGTGCACGACATGGTCGCCGTCGTGCTCGAGACGGGCGATTTTCTCGGCGAAGTCCGAAGCGTTCTCCGGATGCTCGCAGGCCTCGATGAGCAACTCGGCCGCGTTCGACGCGTAGCCGGCGAGCTGCTTGAAGGCGTCAAAAAACACCTGGTCGCTGGTGCGTAATCCCCACATGGCGAAGGGTCCTACCGCGGAGGTGGGACGCGCGCAAAGGAGGAAAATGTTTTGACAGGTGGGGCGGAGGCGGGGAAAATTCTGATTTCCGCCGGTTCGACTGCGGGAACGGAATGGTTCGTAGAGCGAACGTTCGGCGAGAAGGGGTTACGGGCCGGCTTCGGGCTCGACGCCTGCTTCGGGCTCCTCGACGGAGGCTTCTTCCTCCACGCCGGCATCGGGGGGTTCGACGACGGGCTCACCCACGACGAGCGTGCCGAGCTGGGAGGCGTCCACGCCGTTCTGCGTGCCGTCCATGTCGCAGACGACCCAGGCGTCGTCGGTCTCGCCCTTGAAGCGCAGCGCGTAGGCGTAGGTGCCGTCCTTCGAAGGCGCCTTGAGCTTGCCCATGTACTCGTCGTTGTTGCCGCGATCGAAGTTGTACGACGCCGGCGTCCAGGTCCAGCCGTCCTGGGTAGGATCGGAGCCCTGCGGGCCGTAGCCGACCATCGCCTCGACCCCCTGGCCCTGGCCCACACCCTCGCTGCGTCCCTGTACCCAGACCTGGCCGAAGACGACTTCGGTCTCGGCGCCCTGGGCGACCTTCATGGAGGGAGGCCACTGCAGGTTGCACCAGCCGACGCGCACTTCGGGACGTGTCTTCCAGGTGTTCTTGACCTCGAGCGCGGGGTCGCCCAGCCAGGCGTACATCTTGACGTTGTCGGAGGCTTCCTTGCTGTTGGCGTACTGGGCGAGGAGGGCTGCGTTGGCCCGGTTCACCAGCGGTCCGATGGAGACGATGCCCTCGTCGAGGAGCCCCTGGAACAGATAGCGCATGAAGTCGTGGTTGACCTTGGTCCACGACGGCTGCGTGGCTCCGAGGAAGGCGACGGCGCCACCCTCCTTGCGATTCACCCACTGCTCGGCGTTGGTCGGGCTGTCGTGCTGCAAAGCCATGTTGAGGCAGGCGATGCTCAGCACGATGGGCGTCATGCCACCGTTCGTCATCCCGTCGTGCGCGCCGCCGAAGTCCTCGCCGTTCCACTCGGCCCACGCCGTCTCGGACCCGTGGCCGCGGTACGCGATCACGCCGGCGCCCTGGTTGATCGTGTCGAGCAACTGTTGCGTGGTCACGTGCTCGCCGCCGTAGAGCTTGACGAACTCGAGCATTCCGGGGCGGTAGCGCTTGGCGCGGACGGACTCGCTGCACTCGGTGTACTTGCGCGGGTACTCCTGCTCGTGAGCGACGAGGACGAGACGCTTGCGCCACTCGGTTTCGGCCTCGCCGAGCTGGTAGGTGACGAGCTTGTTGACGTGGACCGTGAGCTCCTCGGGGGTCTTGGCAGAGAGCCTCCCGATCGACACCTCGGGGAGCAGGTCGTCACCGGCGTGCAGGCCGTACCAGACGTCGCTGGGGAGCGGATCCCCGCCGCCCCAGTAGCTGCTCTCGCTCTTCTCGGGCTCGAACACGTACATGGGGAGGTCCGCGACGTCGCCCACGAGCAGCGCGTACTCGATCGCAGAGTCGGCATACGCCTTGGCGATGCGCTCCTTGATCTTCGCGGGGTCTGCCCCGACCTCGGACAGCTTCACCACTTCGGTCTTCAACCCCTGGAGGTTCTTGAGGTTGACGAGCGGCTGCAGGGCCTCGATCAGCGGATCGTGCGCGATCACCAGGTAACGCACGCGATTCGGATCCCCGCCGTCGTCCTTCGCCGTGCCCGCCGCGACCGCCTCGGGGTAGTTCACCATCCCGGTGGCATAGGCGGCCTCGCTCGACGACGCCCCCTCGTCGACCGTGTCCTTGGGCTCGACGACGGTGTCGTGGAACTTGAGGTTGAGCTGGGCGCGCAGCGCGACGTCGAGGGCCTTGCGTCCGGGGTTGTACTGCAGAGGGTGGACGGTAACGCGCACGACGCGGTAGTTGCGCCAGGTCTGGATGTCGCCGATCTTGGCCTCCTCCGGAGGCCACGCCGTGTCCTGGGAGTAGAACTGCGCGTCGTACTGGAACGGCGGCGCGTCGGAGTCCTCCTGCGCGTGGTACTGCGCCGGAATGAGGTTCACAGGCGTCGCGCTGCGCATGTCGAGCACTTCCCAACCGTCGATCGACACCTCGTCGACCCCCGGAGGCAGCCCGAGCAGGAAGCTGACCTCGGGCACCGCCGGGCGCCCGATCGTGCGGGTTTCGCCAGCGCCACGGAGTCCGAGCTTCTGGAACGCCTTGCCCTCGTGGACCTCCATCGTGCGCGGGATGTCGGGCAGCAACACCTCGAGGCTCGCCGCGTCCTTGTCGAACGACAACACGTTCACACGATACGTCGCCCCGTCCGGAGCCAGCGAGTTGCACCAGGGGAACCACGCCGGACAGTCGAAGTCCGCCTTGCCCGAGGCGAGCAGCTTCGCCTCCTGGATCAGCTGATCACACGACGCGCTCGCCAGGTGGTCGAGATCCGTCGCCGTCAGCCCCGTACACGTGTCCTGCGAGCTGCCGAACAACGTCGGCGATTGCCCGCCCTTCAGGATCTCGCACGTCTCGTCGGCATGCGCCTCGCAATACGCGTCCACGCACTGGTCCAGATGGCTCATCGCCTCCGAACACGTCGGCGTCGGCGTGGCCTGGGAGCCGTCCCCTCCGCCTCCGCACGACGACAGCAGACCGACAAGACAAGGGATCAAGAAGCTACGTGCGCGCATGTTGTGATCCTCACTCCGGCGCTGTGGGCGGCGGCGCAAATGGTTCACGGGAAGGCGGCATTCTACACCCTTCCCCGGCCTCGACCAACCTCGAACTCGACGCGTGGGGAACGTTCGCGAACGTTCCCCGAGAGGGAGGCGGGCGAGCTGGGCGGCGCCCGGTCAGTGCTGGTTCACGGGCCAGTCGAGGAAGATGCAGTCGCGATCTGCCGAGCAGCCATCCTGACCGGACTGGTTCAGCATCTTGTTGGAGCAATCCGCCGGACACGAGGCGGGCGTCTCGAGCCCCGACGAGCCGAAGTAGCAGTATTTGTAGCCCGTAGTGTCACAGTAGACGTTGGTCTTGACCGCGTTGCAGTAGTCCTGCCCCGAGGACCACTGACAGTTCCAGTACCCGGAAGAGGTCGAGGGCCAGGCGTAGAAGGCGCAGTCGAGGTCCTCGTTGCAGGCCTTTCCCTGGCCGTTCTGGGTCGTCATCGCGCCGCAGTCCGCGGGACAGCTCGACGGCGACTCTCCTTGACTCGGCTCGCAAGCGTCGTCGCCGCACAAAGGATCGCCGAAGGACGGTTCGCACGCGCCGTTCGTGCACTCCCAGCGTCCGGTCTGCGGCAGGGGCATTTCGCACTCCGACGCATCCTCCCATTGGCCGAGCTCGCAGAGCTGCTCGAGGCTGCCTTCGCCACCGGGTCCGCACGGAACGGTCTGCTGCGCGCCGTCGAGGCAGACGTCCGGATCGACACACTCGCCCGGGATCCACTCCCCGTTGTCACAGGATTCGGTGAGGATGCCGCGCCCGTTGACTCCGCACGGCTCGGTCCGGGTCTGCCCGGACACACAACCGGTGTCCGGGGGGACAACGTCCGGTCCCGGGCCCGTGTCCTCCGGCACCGTGGCGTCAGGCTTGCTTCCCGCCGCCCCGTCCGGTCCACCCCCCGCCGCGCCGTCGGGCTTGCCCCCCGCCGCGCCGTCAGGTCCGCCTCCCGCCGCTCCATCGGGTTTGCCCCCCGCTGCACCGTCGATGGCCCCTGCGCTCCCATCAGGCAACGCAGCGTCGCCGCCCCCAGGAGCCTCACCGAACAGGTCCGAGGCATCGGTTCCACCGCAGCCCACCCAGACTCCGGACAACACCACCGCAACAAGAATCCGAGCGTTCATGCAAGCTCCTTCACGTCGACCGCGGCACTCTCGAAACGTAGCAGGTCGCCGCTCGGCCGGCGAGGGTGCGTGACAGTCCGGAACAGCGGACTCCCGGTTTCGCTCGCCCTTCGGAAGGCACCGGGAGTCGGTTCGTCGCGGTGTCTTCAGCCCTTTCGGATCCCCTTCCAGGCGGCGAGGAACTCGCGCACGCGCGGCGTGGAGGCAGCGTCGAGCACCTTGCCGGTGACGATCACACCTGTGTCGTGCGCAGCCTTGTAGTGGCCCCAGAAGAACCGCGCGGGCTTCCCTTCGTAGACCCCGCGACCGCGACACAGACGCATCGG
>JAKLDZ010000037.1 GCA_022703255.1 Myxococcota bacterium
CGGCCATGCGGATCGGTGTCAGCCAGATGCCCGACGTCGATTCGCCGAACGTGACCGTGAGCCTGTCGTGGCCCGGCGCCGCGCCGTCCGAGGTCGAGCGCGGGCTCATCGAGCCGCTGGAGCAGTCCCTCGCGCAGGTCGAGGGGATCGAGCGAATCGAGGCCACGGCCCGCCTCGGCAACGCGCGGCTCACCGCCGTCTTCGGTCTCGGACGCAACATCGACCTGGCGCTGCAGGACGTTCAGGCGAAGGTCGCACAAGCCCAGCGTTCGCTGCCCAAGGACGTGCAGCAGCCGACGATCTCCAAGAGCAACCCCGACGATCAGCCGTTGCTGACCATCGGCGTGCGCGGACCGTTCTCGCGCCAGATGCTCGCCGACGTCGCCCGCTACCAGGTCCAGCAGAAGCTGCAGACCATCCCGGGGGTAGGCCAGGTCAGCACCGCGGGGTACCTCGAGCGCAACATCCGGCTCTGGATCGACTCCAGCAAGCTCATCGAGCGCAACGTCACGGTCTCGGACATCACCAACGCGCTGAACCGGCAGCACGTGGTGGTGGCCGGCGGGCAGCTGCAGATGCCCGGGCGCGAGCTCAACGTGCAGGTGCTCGGCGAGGCCGCGGACATCGCGACGCTCGAGCACATCGTGGTGGCGGATCGCGCGGCGGCGCCGGTGTACCTGCGCGACGTCGCGATGGTGGAGGACGGGTTCGAGGACGCGCGCACGATCGCCCGGGTGGACGGCGAGCCGCTGCAGGCGCTGAGCGTGCTCAAGCAGCGAGGGGCCAACGCGGTGTCGGTGGCGGGCAACGTGCGCGCTGCGGTCGACGAGCTGCGCGTGACCCTTCCCAAGGGCATGGAGCTCGAGGTCCTGTTCGACACCACGAAGTTCATCGAGGAGTCGATCCACGAGATCGAGACCGAGCTGGCCCTCGCCGTCGTCCTCACCTCCATCGTCTGCTGGCTCTTCCTCGGCTCCTTCTCGGCCACCGTCAACGTGCTGCTCGCCATACCCATGTCCCTGTTCGGTACCATCGCGGTGATCTGGGCGGCGGGGTTCACGCTCAACACCTTCACGCTGCTCGGGCTCTCACTCGCGATCGGCCTGGTGGTCGACGACGCCGTGATGGTGATGGAGAACATCGACCGTCACAACAAGATGGGCAAGGACAGCTTCCGTGCGGCGTCCGAAGGCACGAAGGAGATCTCGTTCGCCGCACTCGCAGCCACGGCGGCGGTCATCGCGATCTTCCTGCCCGTGGTCTTCATGGACGGCGTGGTGGGGCGCTACTTCCTGCAGTTCGGCGTCACGCTCTCGGTCGCCGTGGCCATCTCCTACGTGGAGGCGATCACGCTCGCACCCGCACGATGCGCGCGGCTCTTCAG
This sequence comes from Myxococcota bacterium, assembly GCA_022703255.1. Taxonomy (GTDB): domain Bacteria; phylum Myxococcota_A; class Polyangia; order Polyangiales; family Polyangiaceae; genus JACRCQ01. Next base: position 1,385 of record JAKLDZ010000037.1, read on the forward strand.
AAATGCCGCGGAACCCGGCTGGCTGCTCCGCACCGTGGACCGCGGGTTCCATCGTCTCGCCCATGGCTACTCGCGCGTGCTGCGTTTCGCCCTCGGCCACCCCTGGAAGGTGCTCGCGGTCTCGACGGCGGTGACCGCCGGATGCTTCGCGATCGGACTGTCGCTGCCCAGCGAGTTCAGTCCCGCCCAGGACCAGTCCCGCTTCTCCGTGCGCATCACCGCGCCCACGGGGAGCGATCTGACCGAGGCCGATCGGTTCGCGCGTCGCGCCGAAGAGACCCTCTACAAGCACGCCGAGGTCGACCGGGTGCTCACGAGCGTCAGCCCCGGATCGGCGAACCTCACCGTGGATCTGGTCCCTCCCGGACAGCGCAAGCAGACCCAGCAGCAGTTCGCCGCGACGTTGCGCAAGGAGCTCGTGATGCCCGGAGCGCGCGTCTCCATCCAGGACCCTTCCCAGCAGGGCATCGGCTCCAGCAAGGGGTACCCCATCCAGGTCTCGATCCGGGGCCCGGACTGGAACACCCTCATCACCCAGGCCCTGCGCGTGCGCGACGAGTTGGCGCGCAGCGGTGTCGCCACCGACGTCGACTCCGACTACCAGGTCGGTCTCCCCCAGATCCTGATCGAGCCCGACCGCAAGCGCACTGCCGACCTCGGGGTCTCCATCCAGGACCTCGCCACCACGGTCAACGCCCTCGTCGGCGGAACCATCGTCGGCAAGTACTCCTCTGCCGGCCGACGTCTCGACGTCCGCATGCGGTTGCTGCGCGGACAGCGCCTCACGCCCGAGGACATCGGCAACATCTACGTGCGGTCGTCGAGCGGCCACCTCGTGCCGATCTCCACCATGGTCGACGTGCAGGAAAAGCCCGTGTTGCAGGCGATCAACCACGTGGATCGCGAGCGCTCGATCTCGGTCTACGGCAACGTCGCCCCCGGGCACTACCAGTCCGAGGCCCTCGAGGTCGTCAAGTCCCTGTCCTCTGACTTCCCAGTCGGCTATCGCGCCGTGCTCGGCGGCCAGAGCAACGAGTTCCAATCCGCCCTGTCGAGCCTGCTGTTCGCCCTCGTGTTCGGCATCGCCGTCGCCTACATGATCCTGGCCGCGCAGTTCGACTCGTTCCTGCACCCGGTGACCGTGCTCACCATCCTCCCCCTGTCCATCGCTGGCGCCTTTGTCGGCCTGTGGGCCGGCGGCAAGACCCTCAGCATCTACAGCATGATCGGCATCCTGCTGCTCATGGGGATCACCAAGAAGAACTCGATCATCCTGGTCGACTACGCCAACGCGGCGCGCGCCGCCAAGCCGATCGACGCGCGCGAGGCGATGCTCGAGGCCGGGCCGATCCGGCTTCGCCCGATCCTGATGACCACTGCGGCCACGATGATGGCCGCGGTCCCCGCGGCCCTGGGGCTCGGCGCCGGCTCCGAGACGCGTGGACCGATGTCCCTGGCGGTGCTCGGCGGCCTCGCCCTCTCCACGCTGCTGAGCCTCCTGGTCGTTCCCGCCTTCTACGTCGTGGCGGACAGGCTCAAGCAGCGCGTCGCGCGGCGGAAGACCGCCGTGCAGCTCGCTGCGCAGCCGGTCGCCGACGGCGAATGAGCCCCACACTTCCCGTCACGAAGCGCTGCCCCTGCGCTTGCTTCGCCGCGCTCCCGATCCGTGCCCTGTCGCAACGCTCGTGGATGGCGTGGCGAGTGGAGCACCTCCGCTCCGTGTGCTAACACGCGCTCGATCGCGGCATCATGGCTCCTCGTGGATTCTCCCGTCTCCGTTCACTCTTCGCCTCCGGCGATCTGCGTGCCCCCTTCCTCCTCGCTCTGGTCGTCGCCGCCCTCGTCCATCTGCCGATGACCCCCGTGATGCTGGTCTTCAGCTTCATCAGCACTCTCATCGACATCAAGGACGCCGACAAGGTCGATTACGACGCGGGCGTCACCACGATCTCCGTCGACCTCGACCCCTCCCAGGCGCAGCAACCCCCACGCCCACCGCAGGACAACGTCAACGCCCAGCAGGTCGAAGCCCCCGCGGACCCCGAGTCCGCGATCAAGCTCCCCAAGGGAGAGGAACGTCCCGCCGAGGCCAAGACCGAGCCACAACCGCGCGACGCCAAGAGCGAGCCCGAGGTCAAGAAGGAGCCCGAGAAGAAGCAGCCCGACAAGAAGACCCCGGAGGCGCTCGGGCTCACCGGCGACATGAACCGCGGAGTCCAGGGCAAGACCAACGTGACCCTGACGGTGTGGTTCTCTTCGATCCGCGACTACCCCAACGGCGAGTCGATTCGCCCCCTGCTGTCGTGCGGATTGCTCGGCGCGACGTTCCATCGTGCCGGGATCGATCCCGTGCGCGACATCGACGGCGCGATGTTCGCGGGGCAGCAGCTCAACGATCCGCGGGGCTTCACCGTGGCGGTGCAGCACACGCTCGACGGGCAGCAGGTTCACGACGCGATGGATCGGCTGGTCAAGCCCAAGGGCGAGTGGATCGACGAGCACGCGGCGAAGTTCTACGCCGTGCGCGCGCAACGCGTGGCCTTCCCCCACGGGGCGAAGATGCTCTTCGTCACCCCGGAGAAGGGGTGGCAGCAGGTCCGCGCCATCCGCAATCCCCTGGGAATCCCTGCATCTCGAGGACGCGTGCTGTCCCTCAACCTCCTGCGCCCCTCCATCCCGTTCCGCAAGCTGGGCCTGCGCCTGCCCGAGTCGCTCACCGAGCTGCGACTCGACGTCTACCTCTCGATCACCGGCGACTCCGAGATCACCATGCGCTTCGAGGACAAGGATGCCTCGAGCGCCTCGCGTCATGCCGACGAAGTCTCCCGACGCGTGAAGGACTTCTTCTGGCAGGTCAAGCGCGTCGCCGATGTCTCCAGCCTGCTCACCACCTCCCCGGCCGCAGGCCCCGTCGAGCTCCCCGACCCCGTCTTCGTCGCCGACGACAAGGCAATCATCGCCCAGCTCAAGCTCTCCGCGGAGCAGACCTCCTCTCTCTCCTCCCGGCTCTCCGGCGCGCTGTGCGCCAAGCCCAAGGCGCAGGCCGCGCCGACTTCCTCGACGGCGCTCGAGTCCTCCTCTCCTCCCATCTCCTCCGTCCCGCCATCCGCGACCCCCGTCGTGCCCCTCGCTCCCTCCGCCGCGTCGTCGCGCTGAGAGCCCGCGCTGCGGCCCCACCCCTCCCCAGCGCTCGTGAGCGCGGAGTCGAACCTCCGCCCGTTCCGGTGCGCGATCGGCTCGGATCCGACGCGATCCCCTCCGTGCTATCCTCCGCACGAAATGCGCCGAGTCCTCCCGTTGGCCTTCCTGCTCGCGTCGATCGGTTGCAGCCCGCCCGGGCCTCGCACCATCGCCTCCACGCAGCCCGATGCGTCGCTCGTCACCGCGGACCTGGGACACGTCTACTGGGTCACCTCCCAGGCTGGCTCGAGCTCCCTGATGGTGGCTCACGCCGACGACGATCGTCCCGCGACCCGTGTCTCGACGCTCCCCGGCACCGTCGACGCGATCGCCGTCGACGAGGGCCTCGTGTACCTCGCCGTGTCCGGCGCATCCCCGCAGGCGGTGAGCGTCATTCGCAAGGTCTCGCACAAGCGGTCGACCCCTCCCAAGGACCTGGTCCAGTCGCGCGCTCGGATCACCTCGATGGCATTCGACGCGACGCACTTGTACTTCACGCAAGCGGGGCCTGGTGTGCCCGGTGACGACGCGAGCTCTCCCGGCGTGCTTCGCGTGATGCGCACCGGCGGCACGCCCTTCAACGTCGTGATGGGGCAGCCTGGAGAGCCTCGAAACATCGCACTGGGCGCGGCGCACGTGTACTGGGTCAACGCCGAGCCGGGGCGTCAGAGCTCGATCATGAGCGCGCGCAAGGCCGGTGGCGCGCCGATCCTGCTGGCGACCGTGCCGGAGACGGACACGGGATCGGTCCCCGGGCTCGCAGCCGACGACGCAGGCGTCTACTACAAGACGCGCACGGCGGTGCTGCGCATCCCTGCCGACGGCGGCAAGGCGGTGCAGGTCGCCACCGTTCCCGAGTCCGATTGCCACAGGCTCCTGATGGACGCGCGCGCGCTGTACTTCCTGTCCCCGCGCGGACCGATGCGGTTGCCCCTCGGCGCCAGCGCGTCGAATCTCGTCGCCAATGGCCCGGCTACCGACCTCGCGATCGCCGACCAGCACGCGTATTGGGTGTGGAATGGGAGCGTGATGCAGGGACCGAAGCTGCCGTAGACGCTACCAGGAGCCGTGCGAGCCGTGGCTCCCGTGCGAGCCGTGGCTCCCGTGCGAGCCGTGACTGCCGTGCGAACCATGGCTGCCGTGCGAACCGTGGCTCGCGTGCGAGCAGTGCTGCGCAGGCAGGTTGGAGGGAGACTCCCCGCCAGTCGCCGCGTTGCACGCGTCGCGCGCGCGGTCCAGCGTCTCGTTCTCGTCGGAGGAGAGCATGCCCCGGGCTCTTCGCCCGTAGCTCGGAAGTCGGTTCCCGTTCTGTGATGACATTCGGATTCCTCCAGCCTGGCTCTTCGACTCGCTCCGACGACTTCATCCCGACGGCCGCCGCGCGGCGCGCCCATCGGCCCGGCGCTTCACCCCAGGTGCCGATACCCTTCCGCCACCTGCCGCGGGTAGCGCTCCAACCTCTCACGACGCGTCAACATCCCGTCGAGGCTCACTGCGTGCTCGTTGCTCCGCACGATCTCCGCCAGCGCGATCGCCGCAAGCCCATGCCCTTCGCGCGTCGGCGACGCCCCGTCTCCGTCGTTCGACAGGAACAGGTCGCACCGCTCCGAGCGCGCCGGAGGCGAAGGCGCCGCTCGATCCGTGTCGCGACGGCACACGTCGACGTGGAACCGCGCCCCGGTCGCATCCTTCATTGCGACCGAGATCGCTCCGGCACGCACCGGGCCAATCGCAACGACGATCCACTCGCCAAGCCGGGAGCCGGCGCGGAGTGGAGCGAGCAGCCCGCCCGTCGAGGGCGCGACCGGTGTGGCGGCGATCGCAGGGGTCGACGAAGTGGAGAGCGCGGGCACAGCGACTGCGGCTGCTCCGACCACGCCCACCATCTGACGCCGGGATACTCTCAACGAGCTCATGCGGTCATCCTCCACGCCCTGGACTCCCCGACGATCACGGCAGGGAGGCGGGGCAAGCCATCGACTCCCTGGCATGATAGCACGACCCCATCCACGAGGAAGCCAGACCAGCGACCCGGTCAGAGAGCCTGCTCCAGGATCGCGCGCAGCTGCCCAGGCGCAAGGGCGACCGGGTTGGCCTTCATGCTGCTGGCCTTCGCGGCGCGTTCCACCACCTCTCCGATCGCGGCGGCCTCGAGCCCGAGCTGCGCCAGCCGCGGAATCCCCAGCCGATCGCAGGTCGTCCGCACCCACGCGACGCCGTCCTCCGCCGTGGCTCGTCCGTCCCCGGTCACCAGACGGGCGACTTCGTCGAACCGCGCCACCTTCCCTTCCGTGCCAGGCTGCTGTCGCAGCGAACGGACATTCTCGGCAAGCACCGGGCCGAGCAGTCGCGCGCACAACGCCCCGTGCGGTGCCGCGAGCATCCCACCGAGCACCGCCGCAAAACCGTGCGCCGCTCCCAACCCCGCGTTCGCCAACGCCAACCCCCCGAACAGGCTGGCCAACGCCAGATCCGTCCGAGCCACGCGATCGCCGCCGTCCTCGTAGGCCCGCACCAACGACCGCGAGGCGCGCACGATCCCTTCGCGACACAACGCGTCGGTCATCGGATTCGCTCGCACGCTCACCCATGGCTCGATCAGTTGCGTGAGCGCGTCGAGCCCCGTCGAGGCCGTCACCGCCGGCGGAACGCTGAGCGTCAGCTCCGGATCGACCACCGCGAGCCGCGGGATCATCGAGGGGCTCCTCATGCTCGCTTTCACGCGGTGCTCCCGCGACGTCAGCACCGCGTTGCGCGTCACCTCGCTCCCCGTTCCCGCCGTCGTCGGCACCGCGATGCAGGGAAGGGGACTGCTCTCGAGCGCCCGCCCCTTGCCCACGACCTCGAGGTAGTCCATGGGATCGCCCGCGTTCGCCACCAGCGCAGCGATCGCCTTGCCGGCATCCAGGGCAGCGCCCCCTCCGAACGCGATCACGACCTGCGCACCATGCTGCCGGGCCACCCTCGTCCCGGCCCTCGCGTCGTCGACCGTGGGCTCGCTTCCCACCCGGTGCAGCGACACCTGCACTCCCGCCTCGTCGAGCAGCTTCAGCAGCCTCGCCGCGCGTGATGCGTCCTTGCCCGTGACCACCAGCGCCCGCGAGCCGATCTGCCGGGCTGCCGGTCCGATCTGCTCGAGAGCTCCAGCGCCGAAAACGATCCGCGCCGACGTCATGAACTCGAAGTGCATCAGCGTGTCTCGTCGGGCAGCAACACGCTCTCGAACTTCACGGCCTTGCGCGGCTCGGCCATCATCGGCTCCACCACGTCCCGCCACTTCGCGTAGTGCGCCGTGCTCTTGTGCTGGGCGGGCGCCTCCGCGGTCCGATACGCCTCCACCAGGACGAACCGCGTCGGATCGTCGAGCTGCTGCACGACGTCGAATCGCGCGATCCCCGGCTCCCGAATGCTGCAACGCGCGTTCTCCGCGCTCGCTTCGGCGAAGGCCTGCACGGCTTCGGGGTGCACGTGGACGTGAACGTGGACGACGAGCATGAATGACCTCCCTGCGGTTCGTGCGACGACGGATGTGCGTTCGGGCATACCCTCGCGCGCATTGTGGTGGAAGTCCCCGGGGGGGGCGGCATGGGAAGGGCTTGCCCGCGGGCCGGGATCCCGTGTCGATGCCCCCAGGGTCCCTCGGCGGGCCGGGGCGCTTAGGTTTTGTCAACGAAGCCGTATTCAAGGTAGGGTTCGCGCCATGCCGAAGCGCTCCGGAAGCAACAAGCTCAAGAAGTCCCGAAGCTCGGGACCTCGTCGCCCCAAGTCGTCCCCGCCGGACAACGCTGCCGCCGCAAGGCGAAGCTCGACCGCTCCCTCGTCCTCCGGCGATCCCCGCGACGACGAGACGCGTCCCGAGAAGCGCTCCAACATCATCAAGGAGTCGATCTCCGAGCCGCCGCCGCCACCCGCCGCTCCGACTTCGGCGCCAGCCAGGCTCTGGCTGCGCTTCCAGTCGCTTCCCGAAACCACCCGCTACGGAATCTACTTCGCCCTCGCAATGGCCTTCGCGCTCGTCCTCTACTTCGCCTTCTCCGGAACGGGCGCGTCCGCTCCGTCTTCGACTCCCGCTGGCTCCTCCAGCGTGCAGCTGACGCCACCCATCAAGATCGACTGGACTTCCCACCCCGGTGTCGCAAGCGCTCCGGCGCCCGCTCCGTCGTCCGCTCCCGTCCCCTCCGCGAGCACGATCCCTTCCGCAGGCTCCGCGCCCGCCGTTCGTCCCAGCGCCGCAACCGCGGCTCCGCCCCCCCCTGCGGTGGAGCCGAAGAAGGCCGCTGCCCCGGCCGCAGAGCCGGTCCCCGCTCCCCAGCCCGTGCAGCCCGCGCCTGCGCCGCCCCCTGCGGCCAAGGGCACTGACAACCCCTACTGATGAAGTCGCAGCTCCCCTCCCTCGGTCTCGTCTTCTCCCCGTGGCTGCTGGCGGTCCCCGCATCGTTGGCTCTCTGCGCCTGCTCCGGCCCCGCCTCGCGTCCCGAGGTCGGCGCCGCGGTCCCCTCCACCGCCTCCGCTCCGCAATCCCCCGAGCCGCCGACTTCCGTCGCGGCTGCGGCCCCCGCGGCATCGCTCGCGCCGGTCGCGCAGCCGCCCGCTTGCGCGCCCCTGCAGACCACGCTCCCCGAGTTGATCACGACCGACATCGACGTCCCGGTGCCTGCGATCGAGGACGCGACCGGGCGCGCGATGGATGCGTTCCACGACAAGCTGGCGCGTCTGTTGCGCGGCCGGGCCACGCGTCCCGTGCGGATCGGGATGTACGGGGACTCGAACATGACGCGCGACTACATCACCGGGGAGCTGCGACGCACGTTGCAGCGGCGGCACGGTGATGCGGGGCACGGCTTCCTGTCCGCGGGGCAGCCTTGGAGCTGGTACCTGCACCAGGACGTCAAGCACGGGCTCGACAAGGACGGCTGGAAGTCGATCGACATGTCCACCGATCAGGTGCTCGATCGGCTGTACGGCTTCGCGGGAATCGCGGCCGAGAGCCAGCGACCCAACGCGGTATCGTGGTTCGCGACGTCGTCCCCGCCGTCGGTCGTGGGGCAGAGCGTCTCGCTCATCGACGTCTACTTCCTGAAGCGTCCGAAGGGGGGAACCTTCGAGGTGCGGGTGGATGGCGTGTCGCGCGCGACGGTGGACACGCGCGGGGAGAAGCACGAGGCGGGGTTCGAGTTGGTGGAGGTGGACGACGGGCCGCACAAGATCGAGCTGGTTTCGGGGCGGGGAGCGGTGCGGCTGTTCGGGGTGACGATGGAGCGCAAGGTCCCCGGGATCGTGGTGGACTCGCTGGGGATCGGCGGGGTGAGCATGGAGCTCATCGCGCGAGGGGATCGCGCGGTGGGGATCCAGACGCTGCGCCGGAGGCAGTACGACCTGGTGATGTTCCTGACCGGTGCGACGGAGTCCGACACGCCGGGGCATGCACAGGCCGTCAAGCAGTTGGTGCAGATGCATCGCGAGGCGCTGCCGGAGGCGTCGATCCTGCTGATGAGCCCGCCCGATCTCGCGGGAGGACCGGGCAAGCAACCCACGCGCAATCCGCGGATGGGGCGGCTGACCCGGGAGAAACGTCGGCTCGCGCAGGAGACCGGGATCGCCTACTGGGACTTCCGCGGCGCGATGGGGGGCGACATGTCGATCGCGCGCTTCACGGACCGCGGGATGGCATGGAACGACTACATCCACCTGAGCGAAAAGGGTGGAACGTACATGGGGCGGAGGTTCGCGTACGCGCTCGTGCGCGACTTCGCGGAGTGGTCCGAGCGGCATCCGGAGGCCGGGTGTGATGGTTCGTTGGACGAACCATCGAGGCAGGCCGGGCGCTGACGGGGCGGGGAGGGGGTACAAAACGACGACGGCGGCTGGCACGAGGCCAACCGCCGAAGTCCAGCTGCGCTCAGTCAGCTCACGGGGTCGGGACGGCCGGGGCTTCCGCCGAGGGGGCGGCCGGGACTTCCGCCGAGGGGGCGGCCGGGACGTCAGCCTTGGGGGCTTCCGGGGTCGCGGGGGCAGCGGGGGCGCCGCCGCAAGCGTAAACGAGACCGGCGAGAGCGAGCGCAGCAACGATATACTTGGTCATGGGACTAGCCTCCATCCAACTGTTGGGCCGCGTCAACATCCCGCGGCTACCCTCAAGACGCTCGACCCGGCCGAAACGGCTCACTGCATTTTCTTTTCACGTCCCGTCGAGCGTCGCCCGTCCCGGGAACCCCGCGTGAGCCATATCGGCCGCGTCGAGCGTCTAACGGCCGCGGACACTACACGCATCCGGTCTGTCGTGGCAACATTGAGGCTACCGAAGTGAAGGCTGCCCTGGCTCAGAGACGGTTGAGGCTGGTGCCCCCGGCGCCGGAACCCCGACCTGCGCCCGCCGAAGCACGGGGCACGCCGCTGTCGACGCCGCCTCCTGGGCTCGGGCACGAGGCGCCCATCGAGTCCCCGGTGCGTTCCCGGGCAATCACTCTCGCGAGCCTTCCCGACGCCGACCTCGTGGCCCTCGCCGCCGAGGGCAAGTCTGCCGCTTTCGAAGTCCTGTACCGTCGCTACGCTGCCTTCGCCATCCACCTCGCCACCCGCATCCATGGCTCCGTTCGCGACGTCGAAGATATCGTGCACGATGCCTTCGTCTCCGCCTTCGAACGCCTTCGCGACCTGCACGACCCCTCCGCCTTCAAGGGGTGGCTCGGCGCCATCGTCGTCCATGCCGTGCGAACCCGCATGCGACGCGCGAAGCTGATGAACACTCTCGGGATCGGACCCCGCGGAGACGCCGTCGATGTCGATGCCGTCGCCAGCCCCGAGGCTTCCCCCGCTGTCCGCGCCCAAGTTGCCCAGATCTACGCGCTGCTCAAGATGGTCCCCACCGACGATCGCATCGCGTGGACCCTTCGCTCCGTCGAAGGACACGACCTCGAAACCGTCGCCCGCTTGACAGAATGCTCCCTCGCCACCGTCAAGCGGCGCATCGTGCGCACCCAACGATTCCTCGACGATCACTTCGTCGAGCCTCACCCCGAGGAGGTCTCGCCATGACCCGCCGAGGGACTCCTCCGATCCATCCCGACGATCTCCGCGACCACGCCCACGAGGACCGAATCGACCGCATCTGGGAGCGCATCGACGCCGACATCGCCGTGCAGACCGCGGCGGCGTCTGGCGCGCGTCGTTCCCGCTCGGCCCTCGTGTTCGCGGTGGCTGCCGCTTTCGCCGCAGGCATCGGCCTCGGCAAGGCCGTCTGGCAGCCGCGCGCTTCCTCCCAGCCGACCACCGTCGTCCGTCCGCCCGAAGAGCAGGCGGCTCTCGACGTCCTCGCCGCAGGAACGCATGGCCGCACGTTCGGCCTGCCCGGAGGTGCCAGAGTCGCCCTCTCCCCAGGCGGAACCGCCGAAATCCTCCGCAATCCCGATGGCACCGTCGCGCTTCGCCTCGTGCAGGGAGAGGCCCAGGTTGACACCGCCGCCGACGCGCAGCCGCTGTCGGTCGTGGCAGGTGACGCCCTGCTGTCCGTGCAGACCGGCAGCGTCATGCACGTGCGACGCGGCTCCGAAGACCTCGATGTCTCCGTCTCCGATGGCTCGGTCCAACTCGTCTCTCCCGCCGGAACCCGTCACCTGTCGCGCGGTGAACGCGCAGATGCCATCCCCGTGCACGCTCCGGTCGTCGCCAGCACCGCGTCCTCGCAGCGACCAGGCCCCCTGGCTGCCGCCCGCCGCGATCGCCCCTCCAACGATTCGGTCCGGGCACCGTCGGTTGCGCCCGAACGCCTCGGGCGCCCGGAGGCGGTCGATCCTGCCGAGACCCTGCAGGTGATTCGCCGGCATCCTGGGGGGATCGACGGGGCCATCGCGGGGGCGCGGTCTGCGCAGGAGCTGATGGAGATCCACGATGCGCTCCGCAGCGCCGCGGATCTCGCCGGTGCGATGCGTGCCCTCGAGCGCATCCTGGCCTCCTTCCCCAACAGCGAATACGCGCAAATCGCGGCCTGGCAGCTCGGCGCCGCCTATCAGCGTGCGGGCAACGCCGCCAAGGCCAACGAGTACTTCGAGCGTGCGCGCAGCTTCAAGGGCGCCCTCGCGGAAGACGCCCTCTGCCGTCAGCTCAAGTCCGCCACCAACAAAGATGATGCGGTCCGCATCGCCCAGGAGTATCTGCAGGGGTACCCCGATGGGCGGTGCAAGGACGACGCGGAGCGCGTGGCTGGGGGCGACTTCACCCCGCCCGACGACGACGTGTCGGCCGACGCGGGCCCTCGCGATCTGTAGGCAAACCACCCTTCGCGCGGCAACGTGCATCGCCATCGGCTGCGCTGCCGCCGTCGCCTCCTCCTTCGCCTCCGCCCAGACGCCTGCCACGGAACCTGTTCGGCCCCCTGCCACGGCCACCGCAACCCCGTCAGAATCCCCTCCTCCCAAGCAGCTCGTCGTGCGGGTCGGCCTCTCCCCGGCGGCCTCGCGCTGGATGTCCGAAATTCGCCTCCGCCGCCTGCTGGAGATCGAGCTCCAGGGCACCGCCCTGATCGCCGACGACACCCCGGGCCCCTTGACCGACCCCCTCGGCTGGTCCTGGATCGACATGCCCTCCCGCGCGACCGTGCTCATCGAGTCACGCGTCAACAGCCACCCCCCCAGACGCAGATCGATCAGCGTCGATGGGCTCGGCAGCGATGTCGCCGCGCGCATGGTGGCCATCGCCGTGGCCGAGCAGGTCCGTGTCCTGTCGCAGCCGGCGCGTGTCCGCAAGGTGCAGCCCAGTCGCTCTCCGTGCTGCGATCAGGCCGAGGCGCTCGCCCGGTCGACGCCCGCGTGGGCAGGTGCCGGGAGCTTCGGCGCTGCGGTCTTGCCCGGACCTGGCTGGACCCTCGTCGGGCCTTCGGCATCCCTCGGCCTGCGTATCCGCGCCACCGATCTGCGCGTCGCTGCCGGCTGGAAAGGGGGACTCCCCGACTCCGCGTCGGTGTCCTGGTCCGAGATCGGTCTCGCCTTCGACCATCGTTTCGTCCTCCGAACAGACTGGCGTTGGAGCCTGGGCGCAGCCGCCCACGCGGCGCTGCTGCGCTTCGGCGGAGAGCGAGCGGTGAACGGTGACCCGAGCGATCGGGAGACCGGGTCGGCGCGGGTCGCCGTGCGTGCGGGGCTCGAGACGAGGATCTCCGACGGCGTCTGGCTATCGCTCGCGATGGAGCCCGGGCTGATCTTGCGGCAAGTGTCCTGGCAGACCTCGACCGGGCAGCAATCGGTGGGCGGAGCCTGGTTGGGGCTCGATCTCGGTCTCGCGTGGGAGCGTCGGCCTTGGTCGCCCTGACGTGCTAGCCTGATGGAAAGCTAATTGCAGCAGCGCGGGCTCGGCGCTCCGATGCGTGGTGGGAGCGCTCGACGACAGGCAGAAATCCCAGGGTGTGAACGCGAGCGAGCTGCGACCGGGTGTGCAAGGTTGAGCCAGGGTACGCAGGAACTGTCAGGAAGCGGATGTGGGAGGAACACGCCTCCCCCCAAAGAGCCGACGGGAGCCAGCCATGAAGACAGCGAGAGCGAATCGGAGCACGTGGGTCGCATTGGGGCTGTGGTTCGTGTCGGGGTGCGGAGGGCTGGCTGCGGTGGATCTGAACGCTGACCAGGACCCCTCAACGACGCCCGGCAGCTCTTCGTACGAAGCAGCGTGTACGCAGCGCGACGACGCCTGCAACTGGGTGATCACGGAGTGCAAGGCGGAGCCGGCCTGCGCCAGGTGGTACGCCTGCGTGTCGGCTTGCACGCCGGACAACGCGAGCACCTGTTTCGCGCAGTGCAAGGACACGTCGACACCTCCCACGAACGCTTCCCAGTTGCTGCAGTGCCTTCAGTCCGGATGCGTGGAAGGCAGCAAAGAGGTCGGGGGCGAGGCAGGCAGCGACAGCAACGGCGGCGCGCCGTCGTGGGGCGATGCGGGGCCGGAGCTCGGGGCCGACGCATCGGAGGACAATCCGCCTGCATCCGGAAGCGTTTGGGACAGCTGCTACAGCTGCTTGTACTCCGGCCAGTCGGACGACGGGAGCGGCGCGCAGAACTGCATGGCAGCGTGCAACTCAGGCTGCGAGAAGGCCCTGATTGACTGCAACGGGAAGTGCGGGAACGACACTGGCTGCATTGAAGTCTGCAAGGACACCCTGTCTGGTTGTACGTCGGCTTGTGGCACGGCGGGTACCTACAAGCACGTCCTGCTCGAGAAGACCAACGAGATGCTCGACGGGACCCATGATGGGTGCATGCTGCAGACGGACTGGCACGAGTTCGAGAAGTGCCTGTACTCCGTGCAGAAGGATTGGGTCAGCCACGAGACCCACGCGCAGTTCGCCTCGTCGGGATTGTGGGCCTGCGTGATGGATCAGTGCGCGGGCAAGTGCTTCCCCGAGAAGTACATCCCGTGCGCCGACTGCCTGAAGACCAAGTGCGCGGCGCAATCCAAGGACTACTGGACCAGCGCCGCTGCCCAGGACTTCGGCTGGTGCTACGAGTACGGCCCCCAGCTCGGTGAGCCCGACTGCAGCGCCTACGCGGACCTCGGCGGCGACGCCATCTACACCGAGTTCGTGATGTGCCGAGAGCAGAACTGCTACGACTCCTGCAAGTAGGCCACCCCGTTCTCAGTGGGATGACGTGCCCTTGAGGTGCCGCTCGAGGAACTCGAGCATGTAGCCGTATTCGAGAACCCTGTTGTCGCGCTTCTGGGTCCCGTGCCCCTCGTCTGGAAACACCACGAGCCGCGTCGTCACGCCGCGCGCGACCAGCGCATCGTGGAACTGGATCGCCTCCCCCACCGGCACCCGCGGATCCGTCGCCCCGTGGATCAGCATGAGCGGCGCCCGCACCTTGCCCACGTGTGTCACCGGCGACAGTTGCAGGAGCACATCGCGATCACGCTCCGGGTCTCCGTACTCGCTGATCCTCAATGCCCTGCGATAGGGCGCCGTGTTCTGCAGGAACGTGAGCAGATTCCCGATCGCGACGTCGGCCACGCCCGCGTCGTACGCGCCCGCGAAGATCGTCATCGCCGCCAGCGTCGCATAGCCCCCGTAGCTGCCGCCCAACACACCGATGCGCGGCGCCTTGCCGTCCTTCGCCCACGCCGACCGGATGTGCCGCGAGCAGTCCTCGATGTCCGTCAGCACCTGCTGGCGCTTCACCCCGTCGTCCGCCTTCACCCACGTCTTGCCGTACCCGTCGCTCCCCCTGACGTTCGGCTCCGCGAACACGAAGCCGGCATCCACGAACAGTTGCCCCAGGGCGCTGAACCCCGGACGGCTCTGCCCTTCGGGGCCGCCGTGGAAGTGCACCACCACCGGGCACGGCTCCTCACACGATGAGGGCCTGCGCACGAACATCGGGATCGGCGTCCCATCGCGGGCCGGGTACGTCTCGAGCTTCGCCGACGCGAAACGCGTCGTGTCGATCTCGGGCGTGCTCGGCACCACCCACTCCACCAGCTTGCGCGTCTTCCAATCCCACACGTGTGACCGCATCGGTCCCTGGCTCGTCCCCACTCCGATCGCCACGTACCGGCCGTCGCTCGACGCCGGACCCGACACCACGTGATCCGCCTCCGGGAACGTCGGCAGGCTCTCCTCCTTGAGCGTTCGCGCGTCGATCACGCGCAGCCTGGTGTAGCCGCCGTCGTTCAACGTGTAGTACACGCGCTTGCGCTGCCGATCGAGACTGAACCCGGCCACGTCCATGCGCGCATCGGGGGAGACGGGCTCGAGCTTCTTGTCCTTGAGGGTCCAGCGATACAGGCGCCGGAACTCTCCGAGCTTCGGGGTGAGCACGAAGAACTCGCCGCTCGAGGGACCGTAGGCGGCGGAGTACTCCTCGGCTTCGCCCTGGCCGAACAGCGGCGTCAGGGTCTTCGAAGCGGGATCGTACTCGGAGTACTCGCGCGTCAGCGCCCCGGTCTGGCGCGCCAGCAGCAAGGTGCCGTCGGGACGGTGATCGGCGGCCCTCCACAACCCCTCCTGGCCGAACACCTGCTCCGCTCGTCCCGTCGCGATGTCGAACCGGTAGACCGCATACGAGTCCTTCTTCACGTCGTTTGCCGTGTAGTACACAGCCTTGGAATCGTCGGTCACGAACTCGAACCGCGTCTGCACCCCGGGCTTGTGCTGGACGACGCGCAGTTGCCCTCCCGCGAGGTCCAGCAGGTACAGCCCGGGATTCTCCTCGCCCTTGCGATCCCGACTGACCACGATCATGCGCCCGTCGGGAGTGAGCGCGACCGGGCGTGCGGGGTCCTCTCCTCCGGTGAGCTGCACCGGGAATCCGCGCGGGCCGTCGGAACGCCAGACCTGCCAGGTGCCCGTGACGTTCCAGGGGAACACCAGCGACTTGCCGTCCGGCGTGACGCTCCCGAGGCCCGGGCCCCGCAGATCGAGCATGGCCTGGATGCGACGGCTCACGTCGTGCGCGATCGGGACCGGAGCGAAGCGCGCGAGGACCTCCTTGGGCACGCTCGCGACGCCGTGCCCGGAGTATGGTGTCGCAGGGGTCGCCGCGACTGGGGCGGGGGCGGAGGAAGCCGCCAGCGGCGGTGTCGTCGCCGTCGCACACGGGGGCGAAGCTGGCTGCGTCGTCGCGCCGCCGCAGGCACAGAGCAGCAATGTCATCCAGGCGCCAAGTCGGTGTTCGGACATGGCCGCGGATGATACGGGGTGCGGCCCCGTGTCGGAAGTGCCGACTGCAGCCGTCCCCGTTGCGCTCGACTCCGACTCCAGCTACCCCTGTTTTCATGCTGCTGCCGCTCTTGATTGCTTTGCCTCTCGGCTCCGAGCCCGTCGTCGAGCCGCCCCAGGACTTCGCCCCCCTGCACGCCCGGGAGCTCGAGCTCCATCGCGACGAGCCGCGTGCGATACGGCACTTCCCCGCCCCTGGCGAGCGCTCGAACGTGCAGCGGATTGTCTACGGGTATCTGCCCTACTGGGTGAGCGACACCTCGCAGTTCCGGTGGGATCTGCTTACGCACGTGGCGGACTTCTCGATCGAGATGAACTCCGACGGGACCCTCGGCGCGCTTCACGGGTGGCCGGACACGGATCTCGTGGACGCGGCGCACGCAGCAGGCGTGAAGGTGGAGCCGGTGTTCACGCTGTTCAGCTCGACGGCGATTGGCACGCTGCTCGGGTCGGCCACGAGGCGGTCGACGGCGATCGAGAACATGATCGACCAGATGGAGGCCGGGGGAGCCGACGGAGTGTCGATCGACTTCGAGGGAGTTCCCGCATCGGCGGCGGCGAACCACACGCTGTTTTTCCAGGAGCTGCGAGCGCGGCTGACGGCGCGAGGGCACGCGAACGCGGGCATTTCGATCGCCGCGCCTGCGGTGGACTGGAGCAACGTCTTCGACATTCCCGCGCTGCTCCAGAGCATCGATGTCTACTTCATCATGGGGTACGACTACTTCTGGGGCGGCTCCGAGGTGGCCGGGCCCACCGGCATCTTCCGCACGGACTCGAAGTGGCGCACGGCGACGTCGTGGTCCGGGCTGCGTTCGGTGGCCGACGTGAGCCGCAAGGCGGGCGAGGCCGGGCGCAAGAAGATCGCCTACGGCATTCCCTACTATGGCCGGGAGTACGTCACCTCCGGGAACACCTGGCCGTCCTCCGCGAGCTCGAGTCCCGGGACTGCCACCTACTCCGCGGCGCGCAAGGCGCTGGCCGACGGCACTCCGAGCGTGGTGGACGAGGCCATTTGCCAGCCGGGGATGATCTGGCAGGAGTCGGGGGTGTGGCATCAGCTCTGGCACGAAGACGTGGCGAGCCTGGGGTGCAAGTACGATCTGGTGCTCGAGCACGCCATCGGGGGCACGGGCATGTGGGCGCTGGGGAGCGACAACGGCTATCCCGACCTGTGGAACCTGCTCGAGAATCGATTCAAGGCCCCGGCGAAGCTGGGGGAGGGGAGCCGCGACGCTCCCGTCGCCATCGGAGCCTTCCCCTTCGAGGACACGAGAGACACCTCCAAAGGCGGATTCCGCTACTTCGACTACTACTCCTGCAAGGATACCGTCGCCGAGTACGGCCGTGAGTTCGTCTATCAGCTCGATCTCTGCCAACCCGGCAATCTCCACATCCAGGTCGATGCCGTCGGCGGCGACGACCCCGATATCCACCTGCTGAGCGGATTGCAGGAGAAGGACTGCATCGCACGCAACGACGTCACGATCGACCAGGCGCTGCAGCCCGGCCGATACTACGTCGTCGTGGACACCTACGTATCCGATGCCGTCGAGCTCGAAGGCCCCTATCAGCTCCACGTGGACTTCGCCGCGCAGGCCGGAACCCAACCGTGTCCCGCCGGAACCGTCTGCCAGGCCGGAAGCTGCGTGTGTGATGGGGGCCTGGTGTCCTGTGGCGGCGTGTGCGTCGACACGGCGTCCGACCCCAGCCACTGCGGAGACTGCGGCACCGTGTGTGTCTCCGGGCAGAGCTGTCACGCGGGCGTGTGCACCTCTTCTCCTCCGGAGGCCGGCGTCGATGCGACCTCCGATGCGCCGGCCGGTGACGCGTCTCTCCCGCCCGTGGACGGGGGGGATGGCGCCGTGATTTCGGACGGGGGCTCGGGCGCGTTCGGAGCGTCGTCTGCCGAGGATTCCGGGTGCTCGTGTCGGGCCGGGGCGGCCGGCGCGCGGGATTGGCTCGGGGTGCTGGCGGGGCTCTCGTTGTTGGGCATGGGGATGCGTCGAGGGCGCAGGTAGTCGCCACGGAGGTCGGGGCGGGAACAAAAACTGGCGGAAGGCGTTGGAAACGCAGTATCAGACGGGTCGTTGGCGCGACCTGCAGAAAACTGTACATGCGTTCAGAAGTCCGATAGGGTCCGCCCCCATGAGTCCTGAAACCCTGGCTCCGTACGTTCTCCGCACCCTCGTGCAGTTCCAAATCCAGGGGAGGGTCTGCACCCTCCAGGATCTCGTCGACGAGATCCGCGCGCGTCGGGGTGATATTCGCCGCACGGTCAGCGCCCTGCACCGTGAGGGCTACGTGGACGCCCTGCGAATGCGCACGACCCTTGCGGGGCTTGCCCTGGGACGTGCGATTCTCCGCACGACGCTTCCCGCCCTGCGCCAGCACCCTGCATCCTGCGTCGAAGCCGCCTGAGATTCGACCCGCTTCCCTGCGGAGAGGCCGGCCGCGTGGGAGTCGGAGGCGGTCAATGCGGCGCCGATGGCTGTTGGGCGCTGCATCCCCGACCGGAGGTTTGTTGGCCCGCGATCGAGCTGCGTGTTAGGCGCGACCTGCTGCGATCCGTTCGACATCCTCGCCGTCAGACTGCTGGCGGCCGGGTGGGTCGTGTGCCCCGTAGACGCCAGTGCGGAACGCGGCATGGGACCATCGTGCCTCGGGCCTTGTCCGCATGGCGGAGTCCGGGCATCGATTTCTGCGGGGTGAAGGGGCAGGTGACTCATGCCGGTATTCGAGCACGCGACGAAGCAACTCCACCTCAAGCTGGTCTACTACGGGCCCGGGATGGGCGGTAAGACGACCAACCTGGAGTTCCTTCACGCCAACAGCCGTCCGGAGATGCGGGGCAAGCTGATTTCCCTGGCGACGGAGTCCGAGCGGACGCTGTTTTTCGACTTGCTGCCGGTGGACTTGGGAGCCTATCGGGGCTACTCGGTCCGTCTGCACCTGTGCACGGTGCCCGGGCAAATTGCGCTCGACGCCACGCGGCGGATGATTCTCCAGAACGTCGACGGGGTGGTATTCGTGGTGGACAGCCAGCCCCTCGCGCTCGACGCGAATGTGGAGAGCATTCGCAACCTGGAGGAGAACCTGGCGTTGCAGGGGGACGACCCCGCGCGCAAGCCGCTGACCGTGCAGTACAACAAACGGGATCTGCCCGGCTCCCTGAGCGTCCCGGAGCTGCGCGAAGCGCTTGGTGTCCCCGCCGGCGTGGCGGAAGTCGAAGCCTGTGCGCGGCTTGGTTGGGGTGTGGCATCGACGCTGAAGGCGACGGTGAAGCAGTGTCTTCAGTTGATCGGGAATCCGGCGAGTCGTCCCGAAGGGAGATCTCCCTCGATCCTCCCGGGGGTCCGGGCGTCGATGTTCCCCGGAGGGCGCCCCACGGCGCTCGAGGTGCGACTGCCTGCGCCGCCGCGCGTTCCGGGTGGCATTCGTCACGTACCGGTGAGGGCGCGCGAAGGACGTCTGGAATCCGAGCCTGCGCCCGCGGCCAAGGCGCGGATCGCTTAGAACGACCTCGAGAGCGATGGACGGCGGGGTTCAGGAGCCGAGGCAGCCGAGCAGGATTTCGACCTTGGCGTTGGTGTCGGCCTGGACGGTCTTGCACGCGTCGGGGCACAGCATGATGAGGGTCGGCGCGGTGTTGTTGTCGTAGTACCAGCCGTTGCCGACGCACTGTGTTTTGGAGTCGACGTGCTGCAGCTCCTGGGGGGCGCCGCCGCCGGGGGTGTACTGAACCGTCACCTTCGACGGATCGATGATGCCCGCGTCGGAGGTGGGCATCTGGTAGGTGCAGGCGATCGCGCTCTGTTGGATCTGCTTGAGCGCCGCGATGAACGCCTGCGGGTTGCCGTCGCCCACGCTGTAGTAGTGGCAAGAGGCCACGCCATCGCAGTAGTTCGTGTGGGACGGGGCACCTCCAGCCACGGCGATGGTTTCCAGACGCGTGCTCAAGGCGCCGGTCATGCCGACGATGAAGGTCTTGATTCCGGTCGAGGCGAGGTGGTTGCCGACGATGGATGCGAGGGTCGTGTCGTTCGTGCTGCAGTCGGTCGGGTTGCCGTCGGTCACGAGGATGCCGATCATCACGCGGCCGGCGGTCTGCTTGCTCTTGGTGAACGACGCGATCCCGCGCAACGCCGCCTCGGTCGGAGTGAGTCCGCTCGGGGCCTGGGCGTTGAGGGCGCTGACGATCGGCCCGGCGTTGGCGGGGAGCAGTCCGAGGGCGACCTTCGGGGTGGCGTAGTAGGAGCCGGAGCAGGTGGCGTTGATGCTCGAGCTGTAGAACTGGAGCGCCATGCGCATGCCGGCCGAGGAGGCATCGTTGACGAAGCCGGCGATGGAGTTGACGGCGCGGCACCACTTGGAGGCGGTGGTTGAGCCGACGTTGCAGTCGGTGCCCATGCTGCCGGTGGAGTCGAGGATCAGGTACAGGTCCAACGGGATCGGCTTGGCCTCCGCGGTCGTCGCGGCGCACGCGGAGTCCTGCGTGAGGGCAGAATCGTACACGGGCGCGTCGTACCCGAAGGAGACGTCGGCGGGCACGTCGGGGGCGGCATCGGCCGCGGAGCCGCCGGCGGCGCCGCCTTGCGCCGAGCCCGCGGAACCGCCCTGCTCCGAGCCTGCGGAGCCGGCAGCCGATTCGCCCGCAGAACCTGCATGCGCGTCGCCACCGAGGCTGCCGTCGATCGCTGCACCTGCGCCGCCCGCGGCGCCCGCTGCCCCGTCGGTCTTCACGTCGCCTCCGTCGCCCCACGAGTTGGCGGCGGAGTCCTCGCTGTCACTGCACGACAGCGGGGTCATCGAGGCGAGCAGGACGAGGGAAGTGAGTGCGATGGAAGAAGCGCGGAGGGGGCTCATGGGTCCATGGTCGCGCGAGGTCTCCGCGCGCGCAAGGGAGAGCGGAGGCGTCCGTGCGCGGAGTCCTTCGTGCCGTCGGCTCGAATGGACCGCGTGCCCGACCTTGGCCGAGCGGGGACCTTCTCAATCCCCAGGCGAGCGCGTACGATGGGCCGAGCTGGAGGTCGCGATGAATCAGGGGCCGCAGACTTCGTTCGTGCCGGGCTGCCCGCGTTGCGGGAGTGTTCGATTGACGGCGACGCCGGCGGCGAACGGTGTGCTGGTGGACGTGTGCCCGCGCTGCAACGGGGTGTTTCTGGATCACGGGGAAGTGAACTACTTCGTGCGCAAGGGGGCGATGGATCCGTATTACCAGGGGGGGTTGATTGCGCCGAGGCAGAGTGCGATCCGGTGTCCGAAGGACGGCCATCCGATGTGGGAGGGGGGGCTGCTGCGGGCGGACTTGCAGGTTGACGAGTGCTCGCACTGCAGGGGATTGTGGTTCGACAATCAGGAGCTGCCGAAGCTGCAGGAGATATCCTCGACGCTGGCGGGGGTGCAACCGATTGCGCCCCACTCGTTCCAGCCTCGGGCTGCGAGTCCCAATGAGGTGCGTCGCTACGGGGCGATTGCCGCGTTGCCGGGATTGCCCAACCTGTTCATCCGTTCGCTGGGCGTGCTCCTGTTCTTGTACGCGCTGCTGTTCGCCTTCATGGTGGTGCTCACGACTGCGGGCGGGGTGACGCCGCTGGTCGGGCTGGTGCTCGCCTGCGGAACGATTCTCCTGCAGTACGCCGTCGGGCCGTTCTTCATGGACGTGACCCTGCGGTGGTTCAACAGCATGCGGTGGGTTTCCTACGAGGAGCTGCCGCCGCACCTCGCGCAGTTCGTGCAGCGGGTCTGCGCGCAGAACGGGATGAAGGCGCCGCGGGTGGGGATCGT
>JAKLDZ010000370.1 GCA_022703255.1 Myxococcota bacterium
ACGGTTCCGGCGGCGTGAGGAGGTACGCGTACGGGGACGTCGCGGTGCGCGGGCGTCGTGGCTCCTGCGGGCGTGCTCACGCGACGACTCAGAAGACCCCGATCACACCGAGGCCGATGCCCTGTTGCCCGACGGGCATGGGACGCGGGAGGTAGAAGAGGTTGCCCGGCGTTCCCGGAGTCAGCGGGCTCTCGGTCGGTTGCGGGGCCGGGGTCTTCTTGCGGGGCTGGCCCGGCGCGGGCGACACGGCCTTGTCCGGTGTCGTCGTGAGAAACAAGCCTTCCAGCGCGATCGCGAGCCCCCCCGCCTGACCGAGCCCGTCGATCACCTCGAGCACGCCACGGGCCACGAGCCAGAGGGTGCTGCAGTCCGGATCGCTCGCGGAGCACTTGTCGTTGGCGAGGGCCATCCAAGGACCGACGACGGGATAGCGGAGCTCCTTCATCCCGGGCGAGTCGGACCACCCGTAGGAGAAGGGCTGTGCGAGTCCGTAGAAGGCCGCGGTCGCGCCGAGGCCGCCGGCGATCACCTTCCACTGCGCCGACGCTGGCGGCTTGCCTTCGTCGACGATGTACTCGCGCACGGGAGCGCCGTCTTGCGCGTTCGACGCGCCAGCGAACGAACACACCGCAGCCGCGACGGCGACGGCGACGGCGATCGGAGAACGGTAGGGACTTGCCACGCCCGGTCTTTCGCGCGTCCTGGTCGCTGGGGCAAGACCGAACCGCATGCGCGCCGGGCGTTCGCCAACACGCCCTGTTTCACGCTTGGTTCCATCTGGCCGCCGGTGTAGCCCTGGTTCGATGACTTCGGCCCGTCCCCTCGCGCTCGTCACCGCGGCCTCGGTCTCCGCGTCGCTCCTGCTCGCGCTGCCTTCGGCCTCGCAATCACCGTCGTCCAGCACCCAGCCCGCACGGTCCTACGCAACCGTCACCCGCTCCCTCGACAAGCTCGCCTCCACCATCGCGAAGTACGGCGGCAAGCTCGGCGTGAGCATGATCGAGGTCGATTCCGGCCAAACCATCGCGGCCACCGGCGAGCACGATGCCCTGAATCCGGCGTCCAACATGAAGCTGCTCACCGCGGCCGCCGCGCTCGCACAGCTCAGCGGAACCTGGCAGTACCGCACCGCCCTGTACGGCAAGCGCAACGGCGCCGCCGTCGACGAGCTCGTGCTCCGCGGCCAGGGGGACCCGTCGCTCGAAACCGTCGACCTCATGGAGATGGCGTCGCGACTCCGCGCCTCGGGCGTGCGAAAGATCCAGGGGGACATCCTCGTCGATCAGAGCTTCTTCGACGATCAGTGGATTCCCCCGGGCTTCGAGCAGCAGCCCAACGAGTGGGCCTACTTCCGGGCCCCCGTGAGCGCCGTCGCGCTCGAGCGCAACGCCGTCACCATGAACGTCCATCCGACCGTGGCCGATCAGCCCGCGGCCGTGTCGTTCATCCCGCCGGGACTGGTGGACGTCGCGGGCTCGGTGAAGACGTCGGACGGCGGGGCGCAGAACGTGACGCTCACGCTCGTGCCGAACGGTGCGCGTCTGACGGCGCGACTCGGGGGAACGATCCCGCAGGATGCCCGGACGCTCAGCACGCCGCGTCGCATCGACAACCCGTCGCTCGCCGCGGGGTATGCGCTGCGCGCGATCCTCGCGGAGCAGGGCATTGCGGTGGGAGGGAGCGTGAAGGCAGGCGGCGACAGGGCTCGCAGCGTGCTCGTGCAGCACCGATCACGTCCGATGAGCGAGCTGCTCTACGAGCTCGGCAAGCACAGCGACAACTTCTACGCCGAGATGGTGTTCAAGTCGCTGGCGGCGAAGAAGAAGAGCCGTGGGCTGTCGGCAGGCGACGGCGCGGCGGCGGTGATCGAGTACTTGAAGTCGGTCGATGCTCACGAGGACGGCACGGTGATCAAGAACGGCTCGGGGCTGTTCGACACGAACCGTGTGACAGCGAGCGCGTTGACGAAGGTGCTGCGCGCCGCATGGCACGACCCCGCGAGCTCGTCGGAGTACGTGGCGCATCTCGCGATCGGCGGCGTCGACGGCACGCTGCACGGGCGCTTCACGGGGACGAAGAAGCAGCGGTTGGTGAGAGCGAAGACCGGCACGCTCAACGACGTGGCGGCGTTGTCCGGCTACGTGTTGTCGCCGGGCGGGCGGGCGCCGGTAGCGTTTTCGGTGCTGATCAACGGCGTAGCGGGGAAGGTCACGGGAGCACGAGCGGCGATGGACAAGTGCGTGGGGACGCTGGTCCGGAGCGTCGCGCGCGCCAGGCTTCCGAGTGCGCTGCCTGCGGCGGATGACGAGGAGTGAGCGGGTGAGGCGCGGGAGGGGATGCGGCGTGAGGCAAGGGCTCAGAAGTCGCGCATCTGCTTGCGGATCTTGCCGAGGGCCTGCTCCTGCAGCTGACGGATGCGCTCGCGCGACAGGTTGTACTTGTCGCCGATCTCCTTGAGCGTCAGCTCGTTCTCGTCGTCGAGACCGAAGCGCCAGCGGATGATCCGCGACTCGATCGGCGTGAGCGTCGTGAGCAGCCTGCGGACCTCCGCGGCCCACTTCTGGTTCGCGAGGTGATCATAGGGCGAGGTGGGGTCGTCCTCCTGCAGGAAGTCGATGAACTTGCGCCCGTCCTCATCGCCGACCGGACGATCGA
The DNA here is from genome assembly GCA_022703255.1 of Myxococcota bacterium. Taxonomy (GTDB): domain Bacteria; phylum Myxococcota_A; class Polyangia; order Polyangiales; family Polyangiaceae; genus JACRCQ01. The sequence continues at coordinate 2,656 of JAKLDZ010000370.1, forward strand.
GGGAGAACGGCGTCTCGGCATAGAAATCCTTGACCTTGTCGAGCTTCTCGCGCGGGATGCCGGTCTCCTTCTCGAGCTCGTCGAGGGTGGGCTCGCGGCCGGTGCGTGCGATGACGGCCTGGGTAGCGCGCGCGACACGGTTGTGGGTGTCGAGCATGTGGACCGGGATGCGGACGGCGCGGCCCTTGTCGGCGAGGGCGCGGCTGATGGCGTGACGAATCCACCAGGAGGCGTAGGTGGAGAAGCGATAGCCGCGGTTGTGGTCGAAGCGCTCGACGGCCTTCATGAGGCCGATGTTGCCTTCTTGGATGAGGTCGATGAGGGGCATGCGACCGCGGTTGTAGCGGCGAGCGATGGAGACCACGAGGCGGAGGTTGGCCTTGACGAAGACGCTCTTGGTCCAGAGCTGGGTGTCGTAGGCTTTCTGGATGCGATCGAGGTAGCGGTCGTACTCGGAGCAACGGCCGAGGGCTGCCTCGTTGGTGGCCTCGTCGGCGTTCTCGCGAGGATCGGCGAGGCAGCGGGCGAGTTCGACGCAGCGCTGCACCCAGACGCGGTCGGAGTCGGGGAGGCGGACGGCGGCGGCGAGCTTGGAGCACTGGGCGACGTACTTGCGCTCCTGGTCGGGAGAGAAGCGTTGGTTTTTCTGCCAGGCCTTGATGAGCTTGCGGACTTCGGGGAGAGCGGACATGTCGATCTCGTCGCGCTCGGGGAAGCGTTCGACTTCCTCTTCGAGGGCGGTGAGAGCGAACTCGGCGGCGGGGACGTAGGAGAGGATGGCGTTCCAGTAGGCGATCTCGGCCTGCTCGACCGACTTGGCGGCGCGGACCTCGTCGTCGGGTCCCATCACCGGGTGCGCGGCCATCTCGCGGAAGTAGCGGGCGAGAACCGAGTCGCCGCCGTTGTCGTCGATCTTGACCTGCGCGACCTCGGTCTCGGGCGCCGGAGGGATGAAGGAGTCGAAGGCAGCCGGAGGCGGGAGCTCGGCCTCGATGTCGGCGACCTCCACGAACTCGGCGGGCTCGGCGGCTTTGGGATCATAGGCAGCGATCCGCACCGAGGTGTCTTCGTCTGCGAGGTCATCGCCGATGGCCGGCAGCGGAGGGATGCCGGAGCGGGGGGCTTCGCGAACGACCGCGCGGGTCGAAGCGACCTGAGGGCGTTCCGAGTCGCAGGACTCGTTCTTGATCAGACGGCGAGCACTCGATGACCTCATCTCACACCTGTCCTGCTTCCAACTCGTTCATGGGTGCTGTTCCCTCGCGGTGCGGGCTCGTCCGGGTCTGGGGAGTACGGCTTGGATGGTGGACGCCCTGTCTGAATCGCTCCCGCGGGGTTGCACTCGTGCAATCTTGGACCGCCCTTACGCTCTGGAATTTGGGCGTTGCGGCCCCGACGGCTGGGAGGGTCTGCAAGCCGTATGCCCCGGGGGTCGTGAGGGGCGCGGACCCTGCCACAAAAACGGCCACCGGTCGAATTCGCTGTGTCGCAAAGTCAAGTCCTTTCCACCACAAGCGGCCTGGGCTACAGCCACCACGTCGTTCACCCCGCCCGGGGTGTGACTTCCATGTCTTACCCCGCCAACCCTCCGCGTATTCCCCGCGCTCGCCCCCTGTCGCTGACCGGTGCGGTCGGCGCAACCCTGCGCAAATCTCCCGGACTCGCCCTCCTGTTTCTGGGCGCCGGCGCCGCGCACGCCCTGTCCCACGGCGCCGTGGCCTGGTGTGCCGCGTTGCTCGGCCGATCGATCGCCTCCGGAGCCACCGGCTTCGAGGCCGTGTCCCCCCTGCAGATCGCCTTGGTTGGCGTGGCGGCCGTGCTGCTCAAGGCGCTCACCGGCACCCTCGCAACTCTTTCGCAGTGCCGGCTCGCCGCGCGGACTGCGCTCTCGCTGCAGGGCCTCGCGGTCGAGGCCGTCCTCGAACGCGGACTGCTGGCGCGATCCCCGGTGGCCGTCGCACGCCTCGTCTCCCGAGTGCGGGAAATCGAGCGCGCGGTGCAGGACGGCGTGTTCACACAGATGCGCGCTGCGGCGCAACTCGTGCCGATCGCGATCGCGCTCTGGTTCCTTGCGCCCACCTTGGCCCTGGCCGCGGCGGCCGTGCTCGCCCCCTTCGCGTTCGCCCTGGGGTGGGCACGCAAGCACTTGCGCAGGACGCATGCGGAGTGGATGCACGCGGCGGACGCGCTGCACGCCGAGCTCGACGATCTCGTACGGCACGCGGAGCTTTGGCGCACGTACGGCACGGGACGACACATCGTGCAGGTGGTGGACGAGTTGGGACACCGTGCGGCCCGGGCACGCACGCGCTCCGACACGCTCTCCACCGCGCTCTCCTCGCTGAATGAAGTGCTTGCGGCGCTGGCTCTGGTGCTGGCGATCGTCGTGACGACCCGGTGGTTTCCCGGCGCAGCTCCCAACCTCGTCGCCTTCGCCGCCGTGTTCTTCATGGCCTACCGCCCGCTACGCGACCTGGGCGACGCCCGCGCGGTTCTGGTGCGTGGGCAGGAAGCCACACGCGCCCTCGAGGAAGTCGCCCGCACCCTGCCGGCCGAGCCCCCCCCCGCGTCCCCTGCCCCATCCCCGCTTCCTTCCCCCAATTCCCCTGCGAACCTGCGAAAACTCGTCGTGCAGGAGCTCCGGGTCCAAGGCCGCCTTCCCCCCGTCAGTTTCCAGGTGAACCCCGGCGCCTTCGTCGTTGTCGCGGGACCGACAGGTGCCGGAAAAACCACGCTTCTTCGGTCGCTGCTCGGCCTGGAGCCCGACGCGGAGGGCACGATCACCTTCGGCGAGCAGTCCCTCGCGGGGGTTGCGGTCGGCCCGACGGCCCGACCGTTCGCGTGGGTGCCCCAGGACGCACCGGTCATTAGCGGATCGCTGGCCGACAACTTTCGTATAGCGGGAGCGGATCAGGTGAGCGGAATGGCCGGTCTTACGCTCCTCGGGGCTTCAGATCTGACGGAAGCGATTGCAGACGTGAAAGTTGGTGCTATGGGGCGCGATCTGTCGGGTGGCGAACGCAGGTGGATCGCCTTGGCGCGAGCGCTGGCGACGCAACTTCCAGTGTTGCTGCTGGACGAGCCGACGGTCGGGCTGGATCCGATCGCGAAGGGCCGGGTGATTGACGCGCTCGTTCGCTTGCGCGGCAAGCGTTCGATGGTGTGCGTGAGCCATGATCCCGACGTCCTCGCGGCGGCGGACTCGGTGGTGGGCGTGCCTGAGGTCTACAAGCCGCAGTCCGCCATGCGCACGTCGGTGAGGTAGCGGCGCGCACGACGTTGCGCGGGTCGGTGGCGTCGAGCACCTCGACCGACGGCGGTCCCGGCGGCGCCGCGATGAACACCAGCACGCGCGCGCCGTCGCGCCAGAGGAAGAACTCGTGCGGGCTG
>JAKLDZ010000371.1 GCA_022703255.1 Myxococcota bacterium
TGGCCTTCGTGGGCGGGATGAACCTCAAGGAGGTGGACTGGGATTCCTCCAAGCACGAAGTGTACGACTTCCGACGGATGAAGTACGACGCATCGCAGGCTGACCGGTTGGCGGTGCAGGCGAAAGAGCAACTGCCCGACAACGGTCCTCGCAAGGACTACGCGATGCGCATCCACGGCCCTGCGGCCCAGGACGTCGCGGATGTCTTCCACCTGCGCTGGAAGCACCAGCTCGACGAGGGGGTCGAGTACGCGGCCAACAGCACCGACTTCACGGTCCAACGCAACATCGCCCCCCAGCCTGGCGGCAAGCACATCCAGGTCACGGTCACTCTCCCGCAGCCCTTCTGGGAGCACTCCATCGCCGAAACCTGGTTCAACGCCGTCGCCCAGGCCGAAAAGTACATCTACATCGAGGACCAGTACTTCCGCATGCCCATGGTCAACGACGCCATCGTCGCCCGCATGCAGGCCGTCCCCACCCTGCGCCTCGTCGTCATCACCAAAGACATCAACGAGTGGACCGACCCCGGTTGCCCCTGGACCTACAAGAGCCACGCGGTCTTCAAACAGACCTTCCCCGATCGCTACAAGCTCTTCGTCTTCCGCTCCTTCGACACCTCCGACAGCCCCGGCTGGGACGAGGTCGCATCCCAGTTCCAGGACATCGACGTCCACGCCAAGATGCTCATCGTCGATGACAAGTTCATGAGCGTGGGCTCGTGCAACAAGAACAACCGTGGACTGGTCTACGAAGGCGAAATGAACGTGGCCGTCGTCGACGAACCCTGGGTCAAGAACGAGCGCAGGCGGATCTTCGCGAACTTCCTGCCCGATGGGACCGCGGTCGCCGACGACGCAGCGGGTTGGTGGCAGCAGCTCATTGCGGCGTCCGCCGCGAACGACGCGGTGTACGCGGCGTGGGATCAGGAGGGCTGGGACATCAGCCTCGACGGGGCGCCCTTGCCGGCGGAGTACACGCCCAAGGGCATCCTCTACTCGATGGACTTCCCCGATTCGAACGAGTGCCTCATCGAAAACGTCGGTCCCGACATCATGGGCACCGAACAAGGCGACTGAGAGCATCTCTCTCGATGCGGTCCAGGGCGCTCGGCATGCGCCCTCGGCCCAACTCGGCTCCCGCGGACGACTGCTTCGTTCTCCCCTCAGCCCAACGGTGTTCGCCGAATCGCGAGCGTGCCGTTGAAGCACGCGGCCATCCTGCTGTACTCCAACCCGACGCTGCACCGCTCGTCGACGCCAACCTCGAAGTACCACGTGCGCGATCGCGGCATCCCCGAGTTCATCGACAGGCGCACGTCGATCCGATGCTTGCCGGGGCAGGCCGTCACCCGGTGCTCGAAGCCGGTCCCGAATCCCCCGTCGAACACCATCGCCCCATCGAGGTGAACCGCGAGCCGCGCGTCCCGGAGATCGAATCCGGGAGCGGGAAACCGCAGCACCACCTCCGAGAGCGAGGTCTTCATCGCGGGCAAGAGGAGCACGAGGGCGGGGGGACGGTCAACTCCCTGGAACCACGGTGCGCGTCGGGGGTCTGGTATCCTGGTCCATGATGAAGCCCTGGCGCAGCATGACCGCCGCGCTCCTGATCTCGATGGCATTGCATGCCATCGTCGTCGGGCGTTCGTCGTGCACGCCGACCCGGCCGTCGACGCTCCTCTCCCCAGCCCGGCAGGGACTGCTGTCCTCGGCCACTGCCGCGGTGGAAGCCGAGCACCTGCGCCGCGGCGTGGGGGTCCGTCGGCAGGAGCTTGTCCGCAAGGCGCGTGAGGACCTGGCGCGGGGCGAGCTCCGGCTCGGTCGTTTCCTCCTGGAAGCTCAGCGCCTCGACGCGATCGAGCAGGGAGTGGACTACCCGGCATCGATCGCCCGCGAGCGATACGACGGGCGGCACGCCGCGCTCCGGGGTGCTCTGGAGCGGGCGGAACTCGAGGATGCGGTCCCCGAGGTCTTCGGCGATCTGAGATACCATGGGAGGCCGGGGGGACGAATGGCGGACGCGCTGGCGCGCGGGGGCGGTTCCTGCGAGCAGATCGCCGCGCTGGTGGCGGTCGCTTCCTGGGACAGCGGAGCCAGGAACGTCTCGCTGCGATTCTGGGGCGGTGCAAGCGCAGACGGCGTCGCGCACGTTGCGCCGATCGCGCGGCGGGGAGGAAGAGATCATGACCTCATGACCGGGAAGCCGGCGCTGAAGGGCGGTGTGACGTTGCGCCCCGAGGACCTGATCGAAGTCTACGCACGCGCTCACGAAGCGGGCGCAGGCAAGGGAAGATCGGCCAGCCCACGTCCCGAGAGCGCGTCGCCCGCGCGGGGAGACCAGGACGGGCAGTCGAGCCTCATCGGGGGATTCCCTGCGAACTCGGACGTCTACCCCGGCAGGCTTCCGCTGTTCTCGATGCGCGCCGTGCACGGACGCTCGGTGCCGATGGCGGGGGCGGGGGACGAGACCGGTGAGTCCCCGCTCCAGGACGCGCGTCGGTGCGGCTACTTCGTCCGGATGGTGACGCTGTCGCCGCTGACGATCCACGCGAAGGGCGAAGACGGCGCGATGATCCCGATCGAGCCGCACCGGGTCCCCTTGCCGGAGCGCCTCGACAACGAAGCCGCGCTCCTGCGCCACGCGTCGCAGATCGCCGCCGATGCCTCGTCGTCCCTCGGAGACCGCCTGATGGCCCTGGCCTGCGTGGTTGCGCTCGGGGAGTCTGCTGCCATCGACTTCGCTCTCGCCGCGGAGCCGGAGCTCGGCGCGGTTGCATTGGCCCAGGCGCGGGAAGCGGCGAAAACGGGACGCGATCTGACCGCGCGATGGGCGGCGTTGTCCCCGAGCGAACGCTCGCGAGTGCGTCAGGAGTTTGCCGAGCATGCGGGACGCACCTGGCTGTTGCTTCGCCTGGACGGCGGGCAGGCGGTGCTCGAGGATCTGGTCGAGCACGCACGACCGGAGAGCTGGGGCAAGGTGAGCGCACTCGCGGGGTTGTTGGTCCACGACGCCACGCGGGCGCGCGCGCTCGAGCTGATCGAGCGCTACCCTCTGAACGACCAGGTCGACGTGATGCACGAGGCGTATCACGCGCACGATCACATGGCGCCCTGGGGGTCGGACTTCGACCTGGAGCTGCCTCCGGGGTCCGTCCGGGGAGAGGTCTTCCTGCGCGCGTGGCGCGTGTATCGCGGGCTGGCATGGCGCATCTGGATCGGGCGTCGCCCGGTGGACGAGATGATCGCCGCGCTGCACGCGGGGTTGGAAGACGCCGGTCTCGATCGCACCTGGGAGGTCGCGTTCCTCGAATACACCGCGCGGAACATGCTCGGGCTGCTGGCACTGCGTCAGCAGGGAATCGAGCCCGTTCGGGCGCTGCGTCTCGCCGCCGAGCGGACCGGACACCCTGCCGCTGCATCGCTGATCAGGAGGCTGTCCTACGTGGAAGCGCAGGGGGAGCTGACGGCCACCACGCTGGCGGATGCGTGGCACTTGAAGTAACTACGAGCTCGCCCATGTCGCAGGAACCCAGAGTCCCAGGTGAAGCCGTCGACGATCCGGTGATCGCGCCTCTGCAGGCGTGGTTGCGCAGCCGCCTGACGGGTGAGCAGGCGCGTGCCGAGTGGCGCTCGACCTTGGAGGCGGCCTGGAATCACCTTCTCACCGCACGCGTCGATGCCCTCGTGTCGGAGCCCCAAGTCCTGGCACTTGCCGAGAGCTACCTCGATCCGAGCCGCATCCGCGTCCTGATCACACCCGTCGTTCGCGAGTTGCTGCCCACCTTCGTGCACTGCATGCGAACCGACGACGACCCCGTGGCACGCTGGGTTCCATCGGAGGCGCAGGAGGCCGTCAAGCGGATGGCGACCGCGCCGGGCCTGATCCAGGACGAGTGGATTCGCACGTTCTTCCGGCAGGAAGCGGTCGAAGCGTTGATGGCCGACGCCCTGTACCGGGGTCTGCGGGACTTCTCCACGATCCTTCCTCGCGTGATCCTGGCGCTGCTGCCGACGAGCCGTCTGCCGGGATTCGGCGGAGCGGGGGCGATGGGCAAGCGGATGCTCGAGGAGTTCGAGAAGAGGCTCGAACCGGAGATCAAGTCCTTCCTTGCCGGGGGAACCCAGCGTGCCCTGGCGCGTGCGGCGGAGTTCGCAATCCAGCACAAGGACGACCCCAGGGGAATCAAGGCACGAACCGACATCGTGGATGCCCTGCTCGCGCACTCGCCGTCGTTCCACCTGAAGCACCTCACCGACGAACGAATCGCCGAGGTGGAGCCGATTGCCGAGGCGATAGCCCAGAGAATCGCGTCGCGCGAGCAGTCGCGACGACTCCTGCGCGAGGCTGTCGCCGAGGTCTGGGGAAGGCATGGGTCCCGTAAGGTGGCCGACGTCTTCGAAGCCCTGGGACTGCGCGCGACTCCGGACTTCGACGCATGGGCAGACGCGACCTGGCCAGCGATGTGTACGGTCTTCCAGGCGCCGGAGATGGTCCGTTGGATCGACGGGCTTGTGGTGGAGTTGATCGAGCAGCGAGAGGGGCTGATTGCGCAGCGCTCGTGATGACCGCGCGGGAGCGTTCCGGACTCCGGGCACTTGACGACGACGGCGGGCGGGGATGGGATGCGGCCATCATGCGCTCTGCATCGTTGATCGCTCTCGTTTGCGTGTCTCTGCTCCCCGCTTGCGGCCGCAAGACTCCGCCTTCCGGCGCCTCTCCGGCCGCCTCGGGCTCCACCGCGCAGCCTTCCCAGGCCGCTCCCGAACGACTGCGCGTCGCAGGGATCCCCGCCGCCTCGGGCCCGGAGTTCCCGTTCGCCGACCGACGCACGCCGGACCTCCCCTCGGATGCACGCAAGCAGCCGTTCGGGATCGACGCGCTCTACAAGGTCAAGGCGATTGGCGGTCCGCACTGGTCGCCGGACGGCAAGCACATCCTCTTCACGGTGAGCACGCCGGACCTCGCGTCGGGGAAGACGGAGACGGACGTGTACGTCGTGGGGAGCGACGGGACCGGGCTGCGACAGATGACTCGCTTCGAGGGGCCCGACTCGGATCCGAGATGGGCGCCGGACGGCAAGAGTTTCCTCTTCGTTTCGACTCGCAAGGACGGGGGCCAGGTCTGGCAGATGCCGATCGAGGGCGGGGATCCCAAGCGGCTGACCTCGATTTCGACGGGCGTGGAGGGGCCTCTCTGGTTCGGGGACGGCAAGGGGATCGTGTTCGCCTCCCGCGTGTATCCGGAGCACGGTGCCGACGACAAGGCGAACAAGGCCGCGATGGACGACGCGGAGAAGAGCACCCTTCAGGCGCACATCGCCGACGAGCTGTTGTTTCGTCATTGGGATTCCTGGTCCGACTTCACCACGAGCCACCTGCTCAAGGTGGATATCGGGAGCGGCGAGGTGCGCGATCTGACACCGGGCGCTTGGGAGTCCCCGACCTTCGAGGCGGGAGGCGGCGAGGGATTTGCCCTCTCTCCCGATGGCGCGGAGCTGTGTTTCCAGAGCAATCGGGAAGTGGGCGGCGCACAGGCGTGGACCACCAACTCGGACCTCTGGGTGGTGCCGGTGCAGGGGGGAGAGCCGCGCAACATCACGGGCGAAAACAAGGCCTTCGACGGCCATCCTGCCTACTCCCCGGATGGCCGCTTCGTCGCGTTCACCCGTCAGGACCGCCCGGGCTACGAGTCGGACCGGAGCCGCCTCGCGCTCTACGATCGTCAGTCCGGCAAGACGCAGATTCTGACGGAGGGATTCGACAGCTCGGCGATCGACTTCAAGTGGGCGAAGGACGGTCGTTCCCTGGTGTTCCGCGCGCCGGTGCAGGGGTTGTATCCGCTCTTCCGGGTCTCGGTTCCCGACGGCAGGATCGAGCGGCTCCCGGGTATCCCGCTGGCCATGGCGTGGGACCTGTCCCCGGACGGCAGCGTGGCATTCGTACACAGCTCCGTGGGAGTCCTCCCGGAGCTGTATGCTGCATCACCGCAGGGTGCCGTGCGCAGGCTCACGAGCTTCAACCAACCGGTGGCCGAAGCCCACGA
>JAKLDZ010000372.1 GCA_022703255.1 Myxococcota bacterium
AGTTTCTTGTCGAAGAAGCGGCGCAATGTCCGCTGTTCCTCTTCGTGAAGGAAGACGAAGACCTATACCCCCGTCTGGACTACTCGCCCGCGGCCGAGCGCGCACGCCGCGCCGCCCAGGCCATCGAACGCGCGCGCGATCGACGCGGGATCTGGCGGCGAACATCAGCCACGAGTTCAAGTCGCCGCTGACGAGCATCCGCGGGGCGGCGGAGCTGTTGTTGGAGGGGGCTGCGGAGGATCCGGCGGCGCGCACGCGCTTCCTGGAGAACGTGCTGGCCGACGCGCACCGGCTCGATCGGCTCGTGTCGCGGCTGCTCGAGCTTGCGCGCATGGAGGCGGAGCCGTCGCCCGACGAGGTGGTGGACTACGAGGCGCTGGTACGCGAGGCGGCGGGCGAGGCTGGGCCGCACGAGGTGCGGGTGACGTACGGGTCGAGGGTGACGCAACTGCGCGGCAGGCGGGAGAACCTGGCCTCGGTGCTGCGCAACCTGGTGGACAACGCGCAGCAGCACGCCGACGAGGGGAGTCCGATCACGGTCTTGGTGGAGGACGTGCCGGGGGGATTCGTTCGTACGACAATCCACAACTCGGGGGTGCCGATCAGCGCGGCGAATCTCGCCAGAGTGTGGGATCGGTTCTTCACCACCCGCGGAGAACGGGGAGGCAGCGGGCTCGGGCTTCCCATCGTCGCGACTGTGGTCGGTGCGCACGGCGGCAGGGTAGCGGCGGCAAGCGACCCGGAGCTGGGGACGCGGTTCTCGTTCGAGCTCCCGGCGCCTTCGTCGCAGTGAGACGTGCTGACGCACCCGTCGGCGGCGCAAGGCTTGCGTGCGCTACAGACAGCAGAGTGTGCCGGCGCGCCAGTTGTTGTTGCACCCGCCGAAGTACTCCTTGGGGGTCTTGGTTTTCAGCCCGCACCCGGTCCAGTTGCAGGTGTTCCCCAGAGGGTCGGTGTTGGCAGCGCACACGCGCATCGGGCTGTCCGCACTGTCGCAAGCTGCCCAGCCGGCTCCACCGTTGGCCGACGCCCCGCAGTTGCCGTCGTCCCCGTTGTAGTACCGAAGCTGGTCGTTCACCCAGTAGTTGTACTGCGGCGCCGTCGTGCCGTTGCCGTCGGCCCACTCCTTGGCGCTGCACACGTGGAGCGTCGGACCGCAGAGCGTTGCGCGGTTCGCGTACAACACCTTGCCCGCACACCCGACCATGTCGTCCGAGAACACCTGCACCGCCTCGGCGCCTGCACCGCAAGCCACGATCCCGGTAGCCGTACACTGCTCGTTGCACGTCCCCCAGGGATCGGTCTTGCCGTCGTCACAGAACTCCTTGTCCTCACAGACCTGCCCGTCGCCGCACACCGAGCCGCTCCCCAACGCGTCGCATGTCGCGTTGCAGTCGCCGCAGTCGGTCTCGTGCCCGTCGTCGCAACTCTCCTTGTCCTCGCAGACCTGCCCGTCCCCACACACCGCCGCGCTTCCCAGTGCCGTGCACGTCGCGTTGCAGTCGCCGCAGTCGGTCTCGTGCCCGTCGTCGCAGCTCTCCTTGTCCTCGCAGACCTGCCCGTCGCCGCACACCGAGCCGCTTCCCAACGCCGTGCATGTAGCGTTGCAGTCGCCGCAGTCGGTCTCGTGCCCGTCGTCGCAGAACTCGGGCCCGGTGACCGCGCCGTCTCCGCACACCGCAGGGGGGCCACCCGCAGAGCCGCCTGTCGCGCCGCCGGCATCACCCCCGGTGCCCGAGCTGCCCGCCGAGCCGCCCGTCGCGCTGCCGGCTTCACCACCGGTGCCCGAGCCTCCGGCCGCTCCTCCCGTCGCGCTGCCCGCGGAGCCGCCCGTTTCGCTCCCCGCGGAGCCGCCCGTCTCGCTGCCGGCTTCACCACCGGTGCCCGAACTACCAGCCGCCCCTCCCGTCGCGCTGCCCGCTTCTCCCCCGGTGGCGTTCCCCGCGGCGCCCCCCATGGAGCTTCCGCCCGCTCCTCCCGACGATTGTCCGCCATGCGAGACATCGACTCCGGCATCCGCCGGGGCGCCGCCCGCGCCTGCTCCGGCGAAGAGCCCTTCACCTTCGGTGTTCAGGGTGCAGGAGGCTGCGACGCAGGGGACGATCACGGCAAGACAGGCGAGGATGGATCTATTCACAGAAGTTGATGTGACACTCCAGAGGGGTGGGAGTCAACGCGAGGGATGCTGCAAGGACGGCGCACAATCCGTGTGCGTGTCACGATCGCGCGCCGTCCGGCCCGGTCCAGCTACTTGACCGGGAAACACCAGTTGTCGTCGCTGCCGCTGAACGCGATCGGGATGCAGCTCTTCATGCCCGCGGGGCAGTCTTCGTCCTTCGTGCAGGTCTTGCTGCAGAGGCCTTCGATGCACACGGCGGACTCGCAATCGAGCTCCAGGGTGCACGAGGTTCCGGCAGCGCCGGTGCCGCGCGCGCCGGGCACGCAGCAGGGCACGGGATCCAACTCGGTGCCTGCGTTCTGACACCGCTGTTCGGCCGGGCAGTCGAGGTTGGAGAAGCAGTCCGTGGTGCTCAGCTCCGAACACGAGCTCACGGGCCCCACGGCGGAATCCACCGCGGCGTCTTCCCCTGTGGCGCCGGCTGCGCCATCGACGGCTGCATCCGTGCCAGCGTCCTCCCCTGCACCGCCGGCTGCGCCGGCCGTTCCTGCGCTCCCTGCGGCGCCCGCCGTTCCCGCGCTGCCCGCGGCGGCATCGTTGCCGGGCTGCGACCCTGCGGCCCCCGCCGCACCGTCCGGGGAGTCATCGGAGCAGGCCGCCAGGCCGAGCGTGCAGGTCAGAAGGGGGATGACGAAGGCGAGAGAAGTGCGCATGCGAGGCTCCTCGACAATGTGGAAGGTCAGAAACTCATAGCACGGGGGCCGGGAGGAACGCACCGGCCCACCGGGATGACGCACCCTCTTGGCGAGCGCGACGGAGTGCGACTAGGATGCGCGCGATGTCAATGCCCGGCACCACTTCGACCAACTGCGCGGACTGCGCAGGGCTCACTGACGTGGGTCGGGTGCGCAAGCAGAACGAGGACAGCATCCTGGTGCGTCCCGACGTGGGCCTGTTCGTGGTGGCCGACGGCATGGGGGGGCACCAGGCGGGCGAGGTGGCGAGCCGGCTGGCCGTGGAGACGATCGCGGAGTACTTCGACAACTCCACGGACGAGAATCTCCCGGAGCCTGCGGCGGTGCAGTTCCGCGACATGGATCCGGGCGCACAGCGTCTCGGGATGGGGATTGTGCGCGCCAACATCCAGGTCTGCCGCGCTGCCCAGAGCGGCACCGGTCGCGCCGGAATGGGGACCACCATCGCCGCCGTCCACGTGTCGCCCGACGGCAGCGTGCACATCGGACACATCGGCGACAGCCGCGTGTATCGCATCTCCAACGGCGAGATCGAGCAGGTCACCCAGGATCACTCGTTCGTCAACCAGATCCGCTGGAGCTCCCCGGGGGTCGAGCCCGATGTCCTGGCGCACCTGCCCAAGAACGTCATCACACGCGCGCTCGGTCTTGCCGAGGACACCGACGTCGAGCTCCGCTCCGAGCTGAGCCTTCCGGGCGACGTGTACCTCGTGTGCTCCGACGGGTTGAGCGGGTTTGTGAGCTCCGAGCAGATGCTGGCCGCGGTGGAGAAGGCGCCGACGCTCGAGGCAGCGGCGCACGAGCTGATCGACGCGGCGAACCGTGGGGGAGGCAAGGACAACATCTCGGTGGTGATCGTTCGGGTGGAGCCTCCCGAGAGCACGATCCCCGAGACCGTTTCGCCGACGGTCACCGTGTGTCCGACTTGCGGCGTCGTGACCATTCCGGGCAACGCTTTCTGCGTCGAGTGCGGCCATCGTCTGGTCGACTAGGCGCCCTTCGCATCATCCTTCGTCGCGGGGATTTCCGCGGCAAACGTGTCGAGGAGGTGCTTCATGCTGACGCTCAGGGGATTGTGGATTGCCGTGCCCGTCGCCGCCGCGATGATCGCTGGATGCAAGGATGACAAAGCCGCTGCACCCGCTCCCGTCCAGAGCTCCACCGCTCCGGTCGTGCAGCCGTCTGCGCCGCCCGCGGGCTCGCTCGGTCGCCTCGGTGGCCCGCGCATGATGGATCGTCGCGGTCCCCACGCGCTGCGGCGGCACGAAGGCGGTGGCGCAATGATGCTCCTTCGGATGGCCCGCGAGATCGAGCTGCGCGAGGCGCAGAAGGTTGCGGTCGAAGACATCCAGAAGTCGCTTCGCACCGACGACGCCCCCCCCGGCGGCGACTTCAAGGCGATCCACGCCGTCATGGTCGCCGGCGTCCGCGCGGGGAAGATCGACAACGCGAAGCTCGACGCCCTGCGTGCCGAGGCCGAGAAGGCCGCTGAGGCGCGTCGGGACAAGGAGAACGGGGCGCTCCAACGCCTTCACGCGGCCCTCGATGCTGCGCAGCGCAAGGCCCTCGTCGCAGCCGTGCGCGCCAAGCAGACGGAGCGCAAGGAACGCGGCCCCCGCCCGATGCGCGGAGGTCCGCCCGCGCCCTCCGCCTCCGGAGCAGCCCCCTCCGCCTCCGCTCCTGCTGCCGCTCCGCCTCCGGCGGGCTCCGCCCCCGCCATGACCCCCGTCGAGTGGCAGAAGCGCCGTCTCGAGAAGCTCACCAAGGATCTCGGCCTCGATGCCGATCAGCAGAAGAAGGTCGATGCCCTGCTCGCCAAGGCCGCGCCCAAGCCGCCGGAGATGAACGCCGCGCGCGAAGAGCAGAAGAAGCGCGCCGAGGCGCTGCTCGCCGCGTTCGAGCAGGACGTCTTCGACGCCAAGAAGCTCGAGCAGCCGACGCCCCCCGCGAAGAAGGACGGCGCGATGAGCCTGCACACGCAGCTTCTCAACGACCTGCTTCCGATCCTCAAGCCCGAGCAGCGGGAGAAGCTCGCCGCTTCGATGGAGAAGCAGCCCGATCGTCGCCCTGCGCGTTGGCGGGCCGCGGATCCCGGCTACGGAGTGCTGTTCGACGACGACGACGACGACAACGACGAGGCCGACGACGCCAAGCCCGAGGGCCCGAAGCCCGAAGGCCCCAAGCCCTGATCCATGGCCTGGAGCGCGACGATTCGAGGAACCTCCTTCCGGTTCGATTCCGTCAAGGAGATCCTCGCCAAGGCGAATCCTCCGAAGTCGGGGGACGAGCTCGCCGGCGTCGCGGCACGAGAGCCCGTCGAGCGCGTAGCTGCGCGCGCCGTGCTCGCCAACCTCACCCTCGCGGAGCTGCGCGCCCACCCCGTCGTCCCCTACGAAGACGACGAGCTCACTCGCCTCGTCGAGGACTCGCTCGACGCCCAGGCCTTCGGGGCGGTCAAGCACCTCACGGTCGGGCAGCTCCGCGAGTGGATCCTCGACTCCCGCACCTCCGGCCCGGTGATCCGATCCATCTCTCCGGGCCTCACGCCCGAGATGGCGGCCGCCGTCTGCAAGCTGATGTCGAACCTCGACCTGATGATCGCCGGCGCGAAGTGCCAGGTCGTCGTGCGCGCCAACGACACCCTCGGCCTGCCAGGGCGCCTGTCATCGCGTCTCCAGCCCAATCACCCCACCGACGACGTCGAAGGCATTTTGCTCAGCACGCGCGAAGGGCTCTGCTACGGCTGCGGGGACGCCGTCATCGGGGTGAATCCGGCGACTGACTCGGTGGATTCCACGGTGGAGATCCTGCGCGCGCTCGACACGCTCACGACGCGCAACGCGATTCCCACGCAGAACTGCGTGCTGTCGCACGTGACGGTACAGATGAAGGCGCTCGATCGAGGGGCGCCGATGGGCTTGATGTTCCAATCGCTGTCGGGCACGGAGGCGGGCAATCGGGCTTTCGGCATCTCGGTCGCGCTCATGGACGAGGCGTGGGACCAGATGAAGCGCTTGGGCTCGACCCGCGGCCCGAACGTCATGTACTTCGAGACCGGGCAGGGCTCGGCGCTGTCGTCTGCCGCCCACCACGGCGCGG
>JAKLDZ010000373.1:0-5713 GCA_022703255.1 Myxococcota bacterium
GGGCAGCGATCCAGAACTCGAGCTCGGAGCCGGCCTGAACGGAGAGCAGCTCGACGGGTCTGCTGGAGAACCTGCGTGCGGGTTCGAGCTCCCTGGCGGGCTGGTTGTTGGCAGCGGGGAGGAAGTCGGACTCGAGCCTCGGGACGGTGACGGGCCAGGCGTCGAACACGACGAGGCCGTCGGCGGGGTCGGTCTTGCTGGGGCCGTCGGAGAGCATGGCGAACCCAGCGCGGATCAGAGCGAGGACGCAGCGAGCGGGGGCGAAGGGGGTACCGAGGTTGCGATCGACGCAGAGGCCGGGGTCGGCGGGAGCGGGGTCCGCGTGACCGAGGCGGAGCCTGCCGGCGCAGGGGGCGCGGAGGCTCTGCAGGTGCCAGCCCTGGGCGCGGAGCGCCTCGACGCGCTCGGCGGAGCGAGCGTTGCGGGCGGCGAGGGCATGGGACAGCACGCTGTCGGGCTTCGCCTGTTTTTTGAAGAGGTTGACGGAGTGCTTGAGGAACGTGGTTTCGTCGGCCTCGGGCAGAGCGAAGTCGTCTCCCCAATCGACCCACCGGAGCAAGCGCAGTCCCGGGTTGGCGACCGACGGTCCCCTGGAATCGACGATGGGGATGAGGTCGGGGGGGAGAGGACGGCTCATGACTTCCTCGGCTTGACGTCGCGGGCCTCGGCGAAGCGGCGGAGCCAGGCAGCGAAGACGAGGGCTTCTTCCTGGGCGCGCATGAGTCTGGCGGCGGGCTGGGCGACGACGAGGGCGAGGAGGTCACCTTTGTCGGTGTAGACGGTCTCGCCGAGCCAGGCGGAGAGGTGATCGTAGAGGGCGTTGCGCACGGGGCCGCTGCGGGCCTTGAGGAAGGCGAGCGTGGGGCCGATGCCGTTGTGCACGACCATGGCCGGGAACTCGCGGAGCTCGGCGGCGTACTCGTCGACCAGCTCGGGCTTGAGGGACATGACCGCAGCGCTGGCCTTCTCGGCGCGGATCTGATCGCGGGTCTTCACGGCGTACCTCCCTGGGCCTTGAGCACGTGCATGCGGGCCCAGCCGCGACCGAGCTGGGCATCGGCCCCGAACTGGACATGGGACGGCAGGTTCTTTTCGAGCAACTGGGTTGCGGACTGCTTCTTGCCCTTGGCGGGGGCGCCGAGGCCGGCCACCGGGACGTAGAAGAGAGCATCTGCGGGCATCATCTCCTGGTAGGCGACGGCGCCGCTGGAGGCGACGGGGGAGATTTCGACTGCGGTGCGGACGAGGAAGCCGAAGAGCTCATCGGACACGATGCCGACGGAGGACTCGAGCTCGCGCGCGAAGCCTTCGTAGGCCGAGGAGGTTGCGGGGAGGAGCTGGGCGATCGAGGGGAGCTCGAGGCCGGGCTTGGGGGTGACGACGGCGTCTTCGAGAGCGAAGGCATCGGAGCCGTGATTCCACGCGGCGCCGACGAGGATCTCTTCGTTTGCGGGGGCGGGCACAGCGGGGAGCTGCACGCCGACGGTGCGCTCGAGGTCGCGGCGGAGGCGCGCAAGTGCCGCGGGGCAGGTGATCCAGACGAAGGGGGCGACGGAGCTGCGGACGGGGAAGAAGAGGAGGCGCGCATCGCCCAGGCTGAGCGAGGCATCGGCGTCGCCGTCGCCGAACAGCTTGGCGAGGGTGTCCTCTCCCGCGCCGGCCATGGCCTTGCGCAGCGAGGCTCGCACGTCGCCCGCGGGGATCGTGGGCCACTGGGTGGTGCGCTCGCGCTGGATGGGGAGGTCGACGGCACCCAGGGTGCCGGACGCGCCGGCATGGAGCGGCGTTTCGAAGTACAACGAAAGCACGACGGACTCGGTCATCATGTCAGTATCCTCCCGCAAGGATCCAGGTCGATTGCTCGACGCGAACGGGGTCATTGAACTCGAGGAAGAAGGTGGCGCCGGCCGGGATGGCAGGCAGGCCTGGGATGGAGGCGCCGATGGGATCGGGTGAGCCGGAGGCTCCTCGGCAAGCGATGGCGAAGAGCTTTCCGCCTTCGGGCATGGGAGCGCGCGTGGAGGAATCCTGCGGATCGATCCACGGGGGGAGGCCACCCGGTTGCGCAGCCGAGGGGGCCAGCGAAGTCACGCGCCAGCGGCGCGCAGGCTTGAGCTTGTTGTCGGCCTGAGGGAGCTGGGTCTCCTCGGCCCACGCGCCGCGCGCCTCGGGACCGATCACCGCGGGGCCTGGCAACGGCAGCCCGGGGCGTCCTTCGGGGATCTCCACGGGGACCACGAAGCCGACGCCGGGGCGAAGGCGCGCGTGCACGCTCACGGTCACGGAGCCGTCGCGCCGCTCGACGCGTTGCTCGAGCTCGAAGAGCCTGCGCGGCTGCAGGTAGTGCTCGCCGTCGGCGAGCCGCTCCACCTTGCGCTCGGCCCAGGTGCGCACGCCCTTGCGTGTGAGGAAGACGCCGAGCCGATCGGCGCCGAGGCGACGGCTCGCGGGCACGAGCAGGCGCAGGCCGGTCTTGTCGTGGCGGACGAAGTCGCCGCGCAGGGGCTCGAGGAACGAGGGCTGGGCGAACATGAAGTCGCGCTGCTTGTCGTCGAGCACGACGTCGTCGGGCGCGGGATACAAAGGCTCGATGCGTCCTCCGGACTCGCGCGCGAGCAGCGGCGCGCCGATCTGCAGGCCGATGGTGGCCGGGTCGGCGTCCTTGGCCCCGGCAACCGCCTCGCCGTCGCACTTGCCGTGGCGGGCGCAGGCGGCGCAGCCGGCCTCGTACTTCGCGGGGCCTTCGGAGCAGTGACGGGACAGGTAGAGCTTCCTAACGGTGTCGAGGAACACGGCAGGGCCGGGGGGCATGGGTGCGGGGAGCTCCCCCCACGCGCTGTCTGCACCCTGTGCTTGCGCGATTACCACCGTGTCGCTCGGGATCAGGATCAGATCGGTCTTCATGCGTTGCCTTCCGCGAGGAACGCCGCGATGCGAAGCCCGTCGAGGCCGTGGTTGCCGTCGGGGTCGAGCGCCTGCGACGCGTTGTGATCCACCAGCCCCAGCAGGGTTCGGGCGATGCGCTCCGCCTCGTCGGTCTCCACCCCGGCGAGCACTCCGCTCACCGCGGCGCGGAGCACCGCGACACGGACCTCCTGCTTGGGCTTGTCGAGATCGGTGTCGGTGAGGGCGACACCGAGCTGGAGCGCCTCGGCGATCAGCGCATCGCGACGGGTGTGGCTTCGAAGCTGCGCCACGAGCGCGTCGAGGCCCGGGCCGATCTCGTCCCACTTGCCGGCGAGCATCCATCCGCGTCCGTGATCGCGACGGATCTCCACGACGAAGGCCTCGCGTCCGAGGTTCTCCTGCATTGCGCGCTGCAGCAGCCTGCTGCACCGGGCGGCGACGAGGGGGAGGGGTGCGTTGTCGGGAGCGATGGAGATCGCGCAGCCGAGGGGGGCGACGGGGCCGGGGTGCAGACGGCTCTCGTGGCCGGCGGGCCCTTGGATGGTAGCGAACGGGTCACGCCAGGTTTGGCGGAGGCGTGCGGCGAGGCCGAGCGCTTTGGAAACGGGGACGAGGGCGACGAGGTCGTTGCCGGACAGGGAGAGCTCGACACCGCCTGCGGCTGCGACCTCGTGACGTACGGTGTGCAGCGCCCAGGTGGTCACGGCCTCGGAGGCGGAGAGGATCCGGCCGACGCCGCTGAGGACGGGCAGGTCGAGGCCGTCGCGCCAGCGGGAGCGGAGCTTCTGCAGCAGCGCGGGCATCTCGGAGTGCAACACCGAGCGCAGCGTCGCCGCCTCCTTGGAGTCGCCGGGGCGCAGGGCAGCCGAGAGGCCGTCGCCCGACACGACCAGGACCGCGAGCGGGCCGGACGGCGCCGCGGTCTGCGGAGCTTTCGGCCATGACGCGGTGGCGATGGCAGGACCGAGCCGTCCCGCGGCGCACACCGCGCACAGCAGCTCGTCGGGGCCGATGCGGTCGGACCACTTCGCGCGGGCCGCGTTCCACAAGGGGGAGCCGCCGGAGCCGAGGGCCTCGCGATCGCCGCAGCAGGTGCAGCGGGGGCGGGGCTCATGACCGGAGCAGGCGCCGATCATGCGGCGGGCCTCGCCGGAAGCGCGGGCAGCCTCGCACCACAGGCCGAGGTACGCGCCGCGTCCGGGTGCTTCGGCACCCGAAGCATCTCTGCGCTGCTTGACGATCTTGTCGTAGGCGCCGATGTCGCGAGAGGCGATGAGCGCCCCCGCACCCGTGGAGTCCTCCTCCACCGGAGTGACCGTCCACCACGCGTCGAGCGCAGCATCGCCCTGTCGGGTCCACGCGGCTGCGAAGCCCGCGTCGGACCCCGCGAGCCCGGCCAGGGCGTCGCGCACCGGAGCGAGCATCGCGCCCCAGGCCTCGCGGATCGCCGTTGCGCAGGCGGCGCCGAGCTCCTCGGCACGCGACGAGGGGACGAGGGCGAGGAACGACGCTGGGAATCCCCAGGTGGAACCGTCGGTGGCGCGGACATCGGGGACGCCCGCGGCAGAGAGCCACGCATCGGTGCAGGGGAACTGGGACAGCGCGGGCATCAGGATCGCATCGGGTCCGAGCTGCTCGGCGAGGGTGCGCGCGGCGACCCAGGCGAGGAGGGATCGGATGGACGAGGCCGCGCCCGCGTCGTGCGGGTTGCGTCCACCGGCCTCGAGGGAGAGCTCCACGCCGACGCACAGCAGCGCGGGCTCGGAGCCGGCGGAGGCGAGGGCAGCGGTGGCCGCGATCTGCTGCCATGCGGTGAGGTGCGGCGCGCGCGGGTCGGCGGGGTAGCGGAACCAATCGGCTCCAAGGCTGCCGTCGAGCTCGGAGAGACGCTCCGCAAGACGACGCCAGAGCCACAGCGCGTGGCGCTTGGAGTCGCCGGCCGAGCGGGAGGCGATCTCGTCGAGCGCCGAAGAGATGGCGCCCTGGACGCGCTCGGAGGGGAGGCGGGCGTCGAGCGAGCGACGCGCCGCGGACAGCGGGTGCGTGAGCTCGGGGGCATCGAGCCAGGCGACACGCGGGGACTTGTCGGCCGTGGGGGCCGGCAGGGGAGGACGATCGCAGGCGGCGTCGATCCAGGACCAGGCCTGTTCGAAGCGCGTGCGAAGGTCCTTCTCCCGTTCGGGCTCGAGCAGCCCGGCGGGCAGGCGGCCTTCACCCTCGCGGGCGGGGTCGTGTGCGCGCGCCGTGGCCGAAAGGCCGAGCAGGAACAGGGCAAGCTTCTCGTTCCAGTCCGTCATGACTGCCTCGGTGTTCATTCAGCCGGAGATGAGCTCCCCGGCACGCCGGCACGCCGGCGAGCACCTCGTGGACCTCGCGTCCACGTCCAGGACCGACCCTCAGACCGGCAAGGAGCACCGGCCGATCCGGGCTCTGTTGAGGGGGGTGCGGCCTGCATCGGGGGCGCGGAATCTACGCGGTTCGAACGGTCGCCGCCATGACTTTCTCGCCTCGTGGGGGGAGGAAACCTCCGGCTTTCGCCCCTGTCGAAGCGTGCCGTCTCGGTCTCCTCTTCTCCGTTGGGTCGCGAATACTCCGCTTGACAGCGTCCACGGCGCAGGTAACATGCGCGCTCTCTTTCCGCCAAGGTAGCTCAGTTGGTCAGAGCGGGCGTTTCATACGCGCTAGGTCGGCGGTTCAACTCCGCCCCTTGGCACCACCGGATCGAGTTCGCAGCGCGAACCACAGCGACGACCCGCTGACGCGCTCCGTCTGGGTCCAACGAGGCAGGCGCCTCTCCCAGCGCAGC
>JAKLDZ010000373.1:5723-5958 GCA_022703255.1 Myxococcota bacterium
ACCGGTCGCGGCGGCACCGCGAGGTTCGCGCTCGACGATTCGCTGCGCCCGCGCATCGTGACCAGACGTCGCTGCACCCAGAGCAGCGGGACGATGGCCCGGTTGAAGGGCACGATCTCGACCAGGGAGGCATCGGTCACTCGCTCGAGCACGGCCCGCAGCGTCCACGGCTCGTAGCGCTCGCGGTGACCTGCCTGCTCGTCGATGCGAGACCACAGCGCACGCATCCCGGGCA
>JAKLDZ010000374.1 GCA_022703255.1 Myxococcota bacterium
CGTGCTGCGCGTGCAAAGCCAGACCTGGGACCACGGCGTGCTGATCAAGTCCGAGGACCGCTACTTCGTCTGCAGCCTGGCCGCCGACCGGCTCAGCAACACCCAGTGGCTCCAACTCGTTCGCCGATACTGGATGGTGGAAAATGGTCCCCACTACACCCTGGATGTCGCGCTGCACGAGGACGACCACCCGTGGATCGAGGCCGATCCCCAAGGTGCCCTGGTCCTGGCCCTGCTGCGGCGCGTCGCCTACAACTTGCTGGCGCTATTCCGCAACGTGACGCTTCGGAGTGAATCCAGCCGGATGATGCCCTGGAGACAGCTCATCGGAGAGCTGCGCCAGGCGTTGCTCGATGCGTGCGACTCCGACCTGACAACGCGACGCACTCCCATCCCTGCGCTTGCGGCTGCGAGTCTCTCGCAGCCTGCGCTCGGCTGATCGTGTCCGCGCTTCTGCCGTGGCCCGCCGAGGGCAGAAGCAGGCGACCCTGCGGGCCGTTGACAGACCCCGCTCGAACCGCCGCCCCGGACTTCGGCCCCAGCCGGATCCGGGGTCGGAAGGGGGAGATGTCGGGCTTGGCCGCTGCGGCCGACCACCGCGAACGCTCTCTGCCTGGTGGACTCGGAAGCGAGGGGATGCCTTGGGGACCATGGAGCGAACCTGCATCCTCCGCTCCCCGACTGGATCGGCTCTCTTCTTGCTGGTACATTGACCGAACGAGGAAGATCCCGCAGGCAGGTTCCGTAGGCAATCCCAGGCGGAACCACGCCGCCACCGTCAGTCTGGAGGACTCCACCATGCGCAAACTGATCACGCCGTTCCTTGCTTCCCTTGCCCTCGCCATCCCGATGCTCGCCACCTCGCCCGCATCCGCCGCGGACTTGAGCTCCTGCGGCAACATCAACGTCAGCGCCAACGCCCAGTGCGAGCTCGTCGTCGATGTCGATGCCTGCAAGGCCAAGTGCACCCCGATCAGCGCCGAAATGTCCTGCTCCGTCGAGGCCTACGGCTCCTGCGATGGCGAGTGCCAGGCGACCCTGCCGTCGTGCGACGTGAGCTGCAACGGTACCTGCGAAGGCTCCTGCACCGGAAACCCCGGCAGCTTCGACTGCCAGGCCAACTGCCAGGGAACCTGCGAAGGCGACTGCTCCGGCAAGTGCGCTTCCGACGCCAACAAGAGCGAGTGCGAAGCCTCCTGCAAGGCCACCTGCCAGGGCGAGTGCAAGGCCTCCTGTGAAGCCACGCCGCCGAGCGCCGATTGCAAGGGCAAGTGCGAAGGCTCCTGCAAGGGCTCCTGCAACGCCGAGGCCCGCATGGACTGCCAGGTCGACTGCCAGGGCAAGCTCATGGGCGAGTGCAAGGGCAAGATCGAGGGCGGCTGCGAAGTTCAGTGCAGCAAACCCGACGGCGCCCTGTTCTGCAACGGCTCCTACGTCGACGCCGGCGGCAACCTCGAGAGCTGTATGAATGCCCTCGAGGCCGCGCTCAACATCAAGGTCTCCGGTCACGCCTCCGCCGATTGCGAAGGCAACAGCTGCTCTGCCGAAGCTGAAGGCAGCGCATCCTGCGGCGGCCATGTCGCCCCCGTCACCCACAACGAGTGGCCCATGGCCCTCGGCCTCCTCGGCGCCCTCGGGATCTTCACCGCAGTCCGCCGCCGCAAGTAGCTCCCAATCCTCCCCGCCTCGACTCCCCTTCCGCCACAACCCCGAAGCCTCAATCCCAAGTTGCGCTATGCTCCCGCCTCACCCAAGAGGCCACGCATCATGCGCATCGCCATCCTCTCGCCCCAGTCCGCCCACCCACACGCTCCCCTCGCCGCCGCCCTCGCAGAACAACTGCGAGCTCGCGACCACGAGATCACCGTCGTCGAGTCCGGCTCCGACCTCGCCGCCGATCTCCGCCTCGCCGCGCTCGCCGAGCGTCCCGATGACTTCGACCTCGTCCACGTGATGGCCGGCCCTCGCGCCCTCACACGCGTTGGGACGATGCATGCCGCTCTCGTCGCCACCCTCTCGAACGATTCCGATGCCCTCCCCGTGTGGCGCCATTACGCCGGCCGGGTCGCCTTCCTCGCCGCCTCCCAGGCCGAGGCCGCAGGCAACTACGTCGAAGCCATCATCGCCTGGGAAGGCCCCGAACGCGCCGCCTCCTTCGCCGCCGCCCACGAGGCCGTCTACACCCGCGTCGTCGCCCGTGCCGCACGCATCGACCACAGGCCGTGGGGGTACTACGTCGTGCTCGCCGACGAGCCCGATCACAAGGTCAAACGCATCGTGGTCTATCCCGGCAAGCGCCTCAGCCTGCAGCGTCACCGCAAGCGCTCCGAGCACTGGTACGTCATCCAGGGCGAGGCCCTCGTCACCCGCGACGAAGAAAACATCCGTGTCACCGCCGGCCATGCCGTGGACATCCCCCTCGGCGCCTGGCATCGCATCCAGAACCCCGCCTCCTCGGACATGGCCTTCATCGAGGTCCAGACCGGAGAGTACTTCGGCGAAGACGACATCGAGCGCGAGCAGGACGACTACGGTCGCGCCTAGCGGCAACTGCACAATCGAGGAGTCACGAGATGGGTTCGATTCTGCCCTGTTTCAAGGCCTACGACGTCCGCGGGCGCGTTCCCGACGAGCTCGACGAGGACCTCTCCTACCGCATCGGGCGCGCCTACGCACAAGTCGTCCGCCCACGCAGGGTGGTCGTGGGGCGCGATATCCGGCTCTCGAGCGAAGCCCTCGCCACGGCACTCTCCCGCGGCCTCACCGCCGGTGGAGCGGACGTGCTGGATATCGGGCGTTGCGGCACGGAGATGGTGTACTTCGCGACGTTCCACCTCGGTGTGGACGGCGGCATCATGGTGACGGCGAGTCACAATCCACGCGACTACAACGGAATGAAGCTCGTGCGCGACAAGGCCCGTCCCATCAGCGGGGACACCGGGCTCGGGGACATCGAGTCCCTCGCCGCAGCAGCGAAGTTCGAGGCGGGCGGGGGCACCGGGAAGGTCGTGCCCACCGATATTCTAGAGGCCTACGTGAAGCACCTGCTGGGCTACGTGGACCCGACTCGCATGCGTCCCCTGAAGGTGGTGACCGACCCAGGCCACGGCGGCGCGGGACCGATCGTGGACCTGCTCGCACAACACCTCCCTCTGTCCTTGCACCGGATTCACCACGAGCCCGACGGAAGCTTCCCCGCCGGTGTCCCCAATCCCCTGCTGCCCGAGAACCGAAAGGCGGCTGCCGATGCGGTGAAGTCCTCCGGCGCCGATCTGGGACTCGCGTGGGACGGAGACTTCGATCGCTGCTTCCTGTTCGACGAGAGGGCGCAGTTCATCGAGGGGTACTACATCGTAGGGCTGCTGGCCTCTCGGATCCTGGCCCGCAATCCCGGCGCGAAGATCATCCACGATCCCCGGCTCACCTGGAACACCATCGAGATGGTGAGCCAGGCCGGGGGCGTCCCTGTCATGAGCAAGACCGGACACGCGTTCATCAAGGAGCGCATGCGCGCCGAGGATGCCGTCTACGGCGGCGAAATGAGCGCCCACCACTACTTCCGCGAGTTCTCCTACTGCGACAGCGGCATGATCCCCTGGCTCCTGGTGGCCGAAGAACTCTCGATCACCGGCAAGAAGCTGTCGGAGCTGATCGAGGCGAGAATGGCCGCCTTCCCCGCCAGCGGAGAGATCAACCGCAAGCTCCCGGACCCCGCGCGCTCGATCGCCCGCGTCCAGGAGCTGTACCTCCCCCACGCGGAGAGCTTCGACCGGACCGACGGGATCAGCCTCTCGTTCGGAACCTGGCGCTTCAACCTGCGCAGCTCCAACACCGAGCCGGTCGTGAGGCTCAACGTGGAGTCGCGCGGCGATGCGGAGTTGATGCGGCGCAAGACCCAGGAGATACTCGAGGTCCTCGGAGGGTAGGACCGGCGCGGCCGCGGCGTCCCACTCTCGACGACTGCCTGCGAGGTGCCGCCGTGTCCCCCATCGTCGTCTACCCGGAGTATCACATCCCTCCCGTCCCCTCGCTGATCACCAGCTACGGCGTCTGCGGGGTCCTCCCTCTCGCTCTCGCCTCCCTCGCCGCTCTGAGCTGGACTCGCGACCGCCTCCGCGCCCGTCGCGCCAAAGCCGCCGTCGAATCCACCGCTCCCGCCCCCGATGGACGGACCGTCGTCCGCGGCACCGTCGAGCTCGCCCAGGGCGCTGCCCACGCCGTCCGCGTGGAGATCGACCAGCTCGGCTTCGAATCCTGCTCCAAAGGCAAGTGGTCCCACCGATGGATGGAATCCGATCGCAAGACCCTCGCCCAACCTTTCTACGTGAGAGAGCCGGGCGGGCGCCGCATCCGTGTCGAGGCGGCCGCAGACGTGCGCATCGTCGACGACCTCGACGAGGTGATTCGCGTGAGCGCGGACAGACGGACCCGCGTCGCGGCGATCTCGCCTGGCGAAGAGGTCTACGTGTTCGGCGTGCTGGGGAAGGGGAGGGACCCGGAGATGACCGTCTCGTATCGCGAGGGGGGACAAGGTCCGGTGCTGCGGTCTCCCGACGCGGAGCACATGCTCATCGCAACGAGCCCTCCCGCCGCCGGGTTTCGCGCCTCCGCCCGGATCCACGCCATCTGGGTCGCGATCTTCCTCCTGCTCGCCAGCGTCCTGCAGTTCGTCCACTGGATGCACTCCGTGCGCGTCGCCACCGGTGAGACCGCCTCTGCCACCGTCCTCGCAACACGCACGTACACCACCAAGGGAAACAAGGGCACGATTCACCATCACTTCGCAGTCAAGACCCGAGCCCCCGATGGAACCGTGTTCGAAGAAGAAATCGAGGAGGAGGATTGGGCAAAGCTCTCCGAAGGCTCTGCCATCGCCATCGTCCATGTCCCCGGCAAGCGGGGCTACGAGATCCTCGGCGACCGCCCCACGGTTCACGTCGCCTCCGCCCTGGTGCCGCTGATCGCTTGCGTGTTCCTGTTCTTCGCCTACCTGGGTCACCGACAGGCGATTCGCCCCTGGCACGAGCGCAGATCCATCCAGAACGACGGAACGGGCAGGCTCGCCGACTCCAACGACGATCCCAGCGTCGACCCCGCCGTCGCCCGTCGCTTGAAGTGACACCTCCGCCGCCTCCATGCGCGCGCACACTCGCTCCGCGCGTCACTCCTTCCGCGCAACCGCGCCGACGCATGACCGCGGACGGCTCAACACACCGCCAATAGCCCTGGGCGTCTACGGCCCGTAGCGCGCGAAGTTCATGAACACCGCGCTCGTGTTCCAGACCGCGAGTCCGGTCTTGCCCACCATGGGGGACGAGAGCTGGCCCGCTCCGACGTCTGCTTTCGTATCCCCAATCTCCGGTCCCCAGACCCTGCACGTGAGCTTCTGACCATCCCAGGTCATCAGCATGTGCTGCGGATACGTCGACGGCGCCGCGGGGTCTCCAGACACGGTGTTGGTGTCGATTCGTGCCGAGAGCGAGCTGTCCGCGAGGTTGTTCCTCCAGATGTCGAGCGTCAGTGCGGAGCCGGTCCTCGCAAGCTGGCAACTGAACGCGATCGGCGGTGTCGTGGACCCGTACCCACCGACCAGTCCCGCGGCACCGTCCTGGCCCGGCATGAACATGAAGCTCGTTTCCACCCCGAATACGCCGCTGACACTCGTTTGATGGAATGCCGTGCCCAGACACGGCTTGCCCCCGCACGCGCCAGGAAGAAACTGCAAGACATCGGAATCCACAATCCATCCCGCCGAGGCATCCCACTGCGGCGGCGGCGCGGCCGCGAACGGCTCGAAGAGCTGAATCGTGGACAGCAGGGAAGACGGGTTTCCTTCACATGCGTTCCCGAGCGCGTCCCCATCGCCGTTCGCTTGGAGGTCGTTTCCGATCCCTGGACAGTTGTCGCATGCGTCGTCCACACCGTCGTCGTCGTCGT
>JAKLDZ010000375.1 GCA_022703255.1 Myxococcota bacterium
CAGGTTCTTGGGGGGCTGACGCGACCGGTGGCGGCGGGGTCGATGATCCTGGTTCGATTTGCGACGCTCTGGCTAGCGGTCGCGATTGGACTGATTGCGCTTGGGGTTCTGCGATGGCGGCATCCTGGGCTCCACGAGGGGGGGGCGGATGGGGTGGCGGAGGAGACAGGGGAGTGAGCTGCACTTCCTGGGTGCAATCCGGTTGACACTTTGGCATGAGCAGGGCCGGCGGCCGGACCGGCTCGCCACGTTGACTCGAACCCCGGCGCAAGCAGGGAATCCCGCTGCATTTCCTTGCGTTGTGATGCTGGCACGTTCCTAGCTATCAGGATGAAGGTTTCATGGGTCTCGATACCCTTCTCAAGCGATACTTCCCGGTGGTTGTCCTTGCGCTCATCGGGTTGGCGGCCTGGTTCCAGGCAGCCGGGATGAGCCGTTGGGTGGGGAGCCGTTTCGCGGTGGACGCGAGCTCGTTGGCGGTTGCGCCGGGAGGGGCGTCGCAAGCTGGCGCAGCGGCTCCGGCGGCATCGGACCCGCACAGTCGCTCGGGAGAAGCGATCATCAGTCGCAACCCGTTCGATTCGATCACGGGACCATTGGTCAAGGGCGATGCGGGGCTGGACGATGGCGGAGGGGAGTTGGCGTTTGCGCCGGTGGATGTTTCGAACCCCTACGGCGCGCCGGACTGCACCGACAACTCGCACGTGGTGATCATCGCGGCCTCGGAGGATCCGGAGTGGTCGATGGCGATCCTGGCGGGCGGCTCGGATCAGAATGCCAAGTCCCAGATGCGGCGGATCGGCGATTCGTTCGGAACGCGGCGCATCTGGTACATCGCGTGGGATCGTGTGTGGCTGAAGGGGGACGGCGAGTTCTGTCAGATGCGGATGTTCAAGCCACCGGCGCCGCCATCGGCTTCGCCCCCGGCGGGGACGCCTCCTCCGGTTGCGAGCAGCAAGGGCGGGCCCGCCTCGGTGCCGTCGGACATCGCCTCCAAGATCCAGCGCGTCAGCGCCACCGAGTTCAACGTGGACCGGTCGGTGGTTGACAAGATCCTCGAGAACCAGGCGGAGCTCATGCGATCGGCCCGTATCGTGCCGGAGCAGGAGAACGGGAAGGTCGTGGGGGTTCGGCTGTTTGGGATTCGGCCGGACACGTTGTTGGGCACGCTGGGCATGGAGAACGGGGATCGGCTGGAGTCGATCAACGGGTTCAACATGGCGAGTCCGGAGAAGGCTTTGGAGGCGTATGCGCGCCTGAGGACGGCGGATCACCTGACGGTGGCGATCAACCGCAAGGGCAAGGCAACGAACCTCGACTTCAACATCAAGTAGTGCGCGGGAGAGACGATGTTCGACGCAGGTCAAGGATCCTCGATGATGCGACAGACGCTCGTGGCTGTGGGGGCGATGGTCGGGGGCTCGGGGCTGTTCGTGACGGTGGTCACGATGGTGCTCACCCTGGCGGTCGATCGCGCGGTGGATCCGGGGCAGGCGTCGACAACGCACGAGACGGCGACGGCGGCATCTGCGAAGGCGCCGGGGGTGTCGCCCCGGCCGGCGGCGACGCCTGCTGCGGTCGCGAGGCCTCAGGGAGGGCGAACGTGAGACTGCGAGCAGGAAATACGTTGCCGGGGGCTAACGACAGCGGTTGCGGTCGTCGCGCGTTTGGCGTAGTCGCTCCTCGCTCACGCGGAATGCTCGGAGGTCGATGAAAGCCCGGCGTGTCTTCAGTTGGTCGGTTCTCGCGGCAACCTCGCTCGTGGCGGCTGTTGCGCATCCGCAGCAGCCGGCTCGCACTCCCGGGGTTCAGCCTCCGGCGGTGCGTCTCGCCCCGGCTGCGGCACCGACCTCGATCGGGCGCCGGGGTCTGGGGGGAACGGGGCCTGCGGCTGCCGCGCCGAGTGGGGCTACGCCGACGGCTCCGGCGAACCAGCCTCCGACTGCGGCGGCTCCGGCCGCTGCGCCTGCGCAGGCGGCGGCGACGACATCCCCGATGAAGCAGGCCGACACGACCGGGCTGCCGCAGTTCCCGGAGGAGGTTGAGTTCCAGCCGCGTCCGGCGGGGTATCGCGTAGCTTTTTCCCTGGAGGATGCGAGTCTGGCGGAGCTGGTCCGGGTGATCAGCCAGTTGACGGGGCGGCGATTCATTTTCGGGGGCAAGGTTCGGGACATCAAGGCGACGGTCTACTCGCCGCAGAAGATCACGGTAGCCGAAGCGTATCGAGCGTTCCTGTCGATCCTGGAGACCAACGGGTTGACGGTGGTTCCGCAGGGGCAGTTCCTGAAGATCGTGGAGACGCCGGGGGTAGTGCAGAACACGACCCCGATTTACGGCGCGGGGCAGCCGGTTCCGGCGGAGGACCGCTACGTGACCCGCCTGTATCGCCTGCAACACGTCGATGCCGACGAGGTCGGCAAGCTCCTGACGAAGTTCAAGTCGAAGGAAGCGGACATCACGGTCTATGCGCCGGGCAACCTGCTCATCCTCACCGACACCGCATCCAACATCCGTCGGCACATGCGCCTCATCGAGGAGGTCGACGTTGGTGGCGCCGCGGATCAGATCTGGGTCGAGAAGGTTCACTACGCCGTCGCGACGGAGCTGGCGCAGAAGCTCAACGACATCTTCGACATCAAGGCGGCTTCGAAGGGAGGAGGACCGCCTGCCGCGGGTGACGGGGGCGGCAGCAAGAGTGGAGGAGAGGGCGAGACCCGCATCTCCAAGGTGATCGCCGAGGAGCGCACCAACTCCCTGATCATCGTCGCCACGGAGCGTGCGTACCTGCGCATTCTCGAGGTGATCAAGCGCCTCGACGTCCAGCAGACCGGCGCGGGCGACATCCACGTCCTGACCCTTCAGCACGCGATGGCGGAAGAGCTCGCGCAGGTGTTGAACAACATCCTGACGGGCATCAACCAGGCGGCGAAGGCCGGGGCGCAGAAGCCGCCGGGCCAGGGCGGGACCGAGGGAGTGTTCGAGGGAGCGGTGAAGGTCACCGCGGACAAGGCGACCAACTCGCTGGTCATCACCTCTTCGCTCCGCGACTACGCTGCGCTGCGCACGGTCATCGATCAGCTCGATCATGCGAGGCGCCAGGTCTTCATCGAAGCGGTGATCATGGACCTGTCGGTGGATCACTCCCTGAAGGTGGGAATGAACTACCACGCGGGGGCCATGACCGACGTCGGCATCGGCGGGGACAACACCCTGCTGTACGGTGGACTGAACCCGCTGACGACGATCATGCTGCCGTCGGCCGATCAGCTCCAGGGGCTGGCGCTCGGCGTGCGCGGACCGGGCATCGACGGATCCACGAACCTGCTCAGCACGGGCATCACGATCCCGGCGTTCGGCGTGGTGATCAACGCGCTTGCCACCAGTGGTGACGCGAACGTGCTTGCGACGCCGCACATCATCGCGACGGACAATGTGCCTGCGGAGATCAGCGTGGGTGAGAACATCCCGCTGCAGACGAACATGGGCGGGATGAGCGGGTTGCCGGGCATGATGGGCGCCACGGGGACGTCGACCGCGGCGACCGGCATGATGGGCATGATGGGCATGGGCTCCATGTACGGCGGCTACAACGCCCAGCGTCAGGATGTCGGCACGAAGATCAAGGTCGTGCCGCACATCAACGACTCCATGGAGGTCAGGCTCGAGCTGACCGAGGAGATCAGCGAGCGCGGGGCCACGTCGGGCTCCCTGGGAGCGGTGTCGATCACGAAGCGCACGGCGAACACGACGGTGGTCGTGCACGATCAGCAGACGGTGGTGATCGGCGGACTGATGCGCGACGCGGTGACGTCGAGCCAGAAGAAGGTGCCCGTATTGGGGGACATCCCGCTCATCGGCTTCCTGTTCCGCAACTCGGAGACGGGGAAGCGCAAGACGAACCTGCTGCTGGTGCTGACGCCGTACATCATCCGGGATCAGAACGATCTGCGGTCGATCTTCGAGCGCAAGATGCAGGAGCGTCAGGAGTTCCTCGATCGGTACTTCGTGTTCAGCGATCAGAAGAAGTACGAGCCGCCGAAGGACTTCTCGCGGACCAACGGGCTGCTGGAGGACATTCGTCAGTCGATGCTGGCGGTGGCGGAGCGCAAGCGGTTGGCCGACGAGGCGCGCCCGAAGAACGAGCAAACGCACACGCCGGGTCAACCCATCGAGTGGGTGCCGTCGTCGAGCGGTGGAACGACGGCTTCGGCGGACACGGGAGGCAAGGCGCCGGCAGCGCAACCCGGGTCGAATCCTTCGGCGCCGCCGAGCGAGGGGCGGCGCGCCAATCCGGTGGTGGTGAGCCCGTTGAACCGCAGCGTGTCCGGGGACGGCAATCGGTAGGCGATGCGAGAAGAACGGCTCTTGGGCGAGATCTTCGTGAAGCACGGGCTCCTTCCGCCCGAGCGTCTCGAACCGCTCTTCGCCCTGCAGAAGGAGCGCGGCGCCGACCTGATGGGGCTGATCGTCAGCAGCAACATCGCCGACGAGCACGCGCTCGCCGAGGCGCTGGCCCGCGAATCCGGGTTGCCGTACGTGCGCAAGATCGACGTGGATTCCATCCCGATCCAGGCGGCGACGGCGCTGCCCATCACGTATGCGAAGGCCAACCGCGTGCTGGTGACGGCGGACGAGGAGAACGTGGCCTCGCTGGTGTGCGCGGACCCGTTCGACACGGCGACCCTCGACGACGTCCGGGCTCTGCTGCGCAAGCCGATCGACGTTTCCATCGCGGGCAGCGAGACGATCGTCGAGGCGATCAACCGTGTGTACGAGCGCCAGGTCGGCGCGGCGAGCGAGCTGAAGACCGAGGGGGAGGTCGACGACGACGGGGACATCGTCGACATCCTGGACTCGGACGACGAGGCGCCGATCATCCGGTGGGTGCGTTCGCTGTATCGGCAGGCGGTCAAGGAGCGAGCGAGCGACATTCACATCGAGCCGGAGGAGCGCGAGGTCGTGGTGCGGTATCGCATCGACGGCAAGCTGTACGTGGCGAAGCGTGCGCCGCGGCAGTTCCTCAACTCGATCGTGTCGCGCGTGAAGATCGAAGCCGGCCTGAACATCGCGGAGAAGCGCTTGCCGCAAGACGGGCGCATTTCGTTCAAGATCGCGGGAAAGAGCATCGACGTCCGCGTGTCGACGGTACCCACGAGCCGGGGGTTCGAGCGGATCGTGATGCGTCTGCTCCACAAGACGAGCGTGCTGCTCGACCTGACGGATCTGGGGTTCAGCAGGCGCGACTACGCGTTGATGGATCTGGCGATTCGGAGGCCGAACGGGATCATTCTGGTGACGGGTCCGACGGGAAGCGGCAAGACGACGACGCTGTATGCGTGTCTGAACCGCATCAACCAGCCGGAGCTGAACATCCTGACGGCGGAGGATCCGGTCGAATACGAGATCGGCGGCATCCATCAGGTGCATGTCCAGCCGAAGATCGGGCTGACCTTCGCGAGCGCGCTGCGCGCCTTCCTCCGTCAGGATCCCGACGTCATCATGGTCGGCGAAATCCGCGACAAGGAAACCTCCGAGATCGCGATCCACGCGTCGCTCACGGGCCACCTCGTGCTGTCGACGATCCACACGAACGACGCGGCGAGCGCCGTGACGCGCATGGTGGAGATGGGGATCGAGCCGTTCCTGGTGCGCTCCTCGGTGCTGGCGATCCTGGCGCAGAGGCTCGTGCGCGTGCTGTGTCCGGCCTGCAAGGAGCCGTACACGGCGACCGCCTACGAGCTCGGCCAGCTCGGGATCGACCCGGAGCGAAGCCGGTGGCGTCGCGAGCGCAAGCTGTCGGCGAAGTACATCGTGCACGAGCTGGACTACAGGCCGATTGGCTGTGAGGAAGGCGAGTTTCCGACCTTCTACCGGGCCAAGGGGTGCGATGCGTGTCTGGGGACGGGGTTCACGGGGCGCCGCGGG
>JAKLDZ010000376.1 GCA_022703255.1 Myxococcota bacterium
CAACAGCTCTTGTCAGTGGGGCAGCTTCGGCTCCTGCACGGGCGAGGGGGAGTGCGCGGCAGGCGCGGTGAAGGACTGCATGTGCTCCACGAACGGCACCAAGACCGCGTGCTGCGGCCAGCAGGTTTGCAGCGGCAGTTGCACGTGGGGAACCTGCGGCCTCAAGCCCACGTCCGAGTGCAACTGGGACGCCGGGCACACCTACCGCTGCTGCGGCGCCGGCATGTGGCAGTGGTGCCTGTCCACGTGCCAGTGGTCCACCGACTGCGCCGCCTGCTCGAGCTGCTGCTGATTCGCCCGAGCCCCCCTGGCGACTGCGCCGTCTCGGCCCAATCCACCCGCCATGCGTCCGCCCTCCTCCCCTCCCCCTTCGTCGCTCGGACGATCCCCTCACGCTGTCCGCACCGCCGGGAACCACCTGACCCGGGAGCGCTCGCTGTACCTGCAGCAGCACGCGCACAACCCGATCGACTGGCATCCGTGGGGCCCCGAGGCTCTGCGTCGCGCACTCGATGAGGACAAGCCGGTGTTCCTGTCGATCGGCTACTCCTCTTGCCACTGGTGTCACGTCATGGAGTGCGAGGTCTTTGAGCACGACGACATCGCCGCGTTCATGAACGAGCACTTCGTTTGCATCAAGGTGGACCGCGAGGAGCGTCCGGATCTCGACGCCGTGTACATGGAGGCGGTGCACCTGTTGTCCGGCGGGGGAGGCTGGCCGATGTCGGTCTTCCTCACGCCGCGTCTGCACCCGTTCTTCGCAGGAACCTACTTCCCCCACGACGCGTTCCTCGCGTTGGCACACAAGATCAGCGAGGTCTACCGCGAGCAGCGCAACGACGTCGAGAACCAGGCAAGCGCGATCGCCCACGCGATCGCCGCGGACACGTCCTCGCGAAGATCGGGGAGGCTCGATCCGGACCTGGCGCGCACGGCAGCTCGTTCGGGTCACGAACTTGTCGATCCGCGCTTCGGCGGCTTCCGCTCCCGCATGAAGTTCCCCACGCCGCTGCGCTGGTCCTTCCTGCTGCACGACTACCGATTGCACGGCGGAGCGCAGGTCGAGGCCCTCATCCGGCAGAGCCTTCACGCGATGCAGGACGGCGGCCTGCGCGACCACGTCGGCGGCGGCTTCCACCGCTACACCGTGGACCCCGATTGGACCGTCCCCCACTTCGAGAAGATGCTCTACGACAACGCCCAAATGGCCAGCCTCTACCTCGAGGCCGCCGCGGTCTTCCCCGATGACTCGTTCGCGGAGACCGCTCGGGACACGCTGGCCTTCATGCTTCGTGACCTGCTCTGCGAGGGAGGCGGGTTCGCCGCGAGCATCGACGCCGACAGCGCTGGACGCGAGGGGAGCTTCTACGTGTTCACGCGAGACGAGCTCCTCGATATTGCGGGACCGGACGATGGACCGGTGCTGGCGCAACTGCTGGGCGCCAGCGACGACGGTAACTTCGAGGGGAGCAACGTGCTGACGCGTCGCACTGCGCCGGAAGCGGTGGCGGAGCTCTTCCATCGCAACGTGGACGACGTGCGCGGGCTGTTCGCGCGATGGCGACCCGGGCTGCTCGAGCACCGCGCCCGCAGAACGCCCCCCGGCACCGACCGCAAGGTCGTGACCTCGTGGAACGGCCTGGCGCTCTCGGCCCTGGCGCAGGGGTTCGCGCTGCTCGGCGACGACGCCCTCCTGCAGGCCGCGAGGCGCACCGCCTCCTGGCTGTGGAGCTCGCACCGCCTGCCCGACGGCTCGCTGGTCCGAGCGACGAACCGGGGCTTCCCGGCCGGTGAAGGGGTCCTCGACGACTACGCGTTCGTCGCGGCGGGGCTTCTGGAACTGCTCGAGGCATCCGGCGACTTCGGCTACCTGACCCAGGCCAAGGCGCTCGTGGATCACGCCGTCCACGGGTTCTCCCACCCCGACGGAGGCTTCTTCTTCACCTCCGCGAGCACCCCTGCGCCGTTGGGTCGCAAGAGCCTGGCCTACGACGCCGTGGAGCCGTCCGGGCAGTCCGTGCTGCTCCACGCGATGCGCAAGCTCTCCTCGCTCACCGGCGACCCGACGTACGAGGACCTGGCACGCGAAGCGCTCGAGGCCCACGCGGGAAGAGCCGGGAGCCTCGGCCTCGAGATGGCCTGGTGGGCCGACGCGGCCCTGCTCTTGACCGCGCCGACCTACACCGTCGTGATCGCAGGCGACGACGCGGACCCGCGGACCCGTGCCCTCGCTCGTTGCGCGCTGGCGCTCCGCGCTCCGCATGTCGCCATCGCTCGCGTACCTGCGGGCGGTCCCGACGTGAACACGGCGTCCATCGCGCCGATCACCGCGGGCAAGACCGCGCGTGACGGCATTCCGACTGCGTACGTGTGCCGCGAGGGAGCGTGCAACGAGCCCGTGCAGACGGACGCCGAGCTGCGCCGTCAACTGCTGGAGGGATGGGCGGCGTAGGCCCCCCGCGCATGCGAGGCGCGCGGCAGAGCCTTTGCGATGGGGAGGGGTCAGCGAGCCCGGCGACGACGCGCGATCGCGGAGCTGATTCCGAGCAGAGCGAGAGCGAAGCCGGCGGAGCCGACGCCATGAGTGCCGGGCGTGCTGCAGGCGCAGCCGCCATCGTCACCCGACTGGCCGGTGTCGACCCAGGGACCCGTGCCGGAGTCCTCGCCGGTGCCGGCGTCTTCGAGCGTCGGGACCACGCACTTGCCGATCGTGGTGTCCTTCGACGTGCACTCCTTCTCGACCTGGCAGCCGTTGCCGCCCTGGCCGCGGCAGCCGTCGATGCACTTCTGGATCACGGTGTCGCAAACCCGGCCGCTCGTCGTGCTTCCGCACTCCGAGTCGGTCGTGCACCCGCAGAACAGGACGTTGTTCTTCTCCACGCAGGTCGGGCCGTCGGGCTCGCTGACGCACTGCGGGGACTTCGGGCCGATGATGCAGGCCACGCACTTGTTGATGTCGTTGTTGCAGACCGGCTTGTCACCCACGCACTTGTCGTCGTTGGTGTCGGTGCACTCGACGCACTTGCCCGTGCTCGTCTTGCAGGCAGGAGTCGCGGGCTGGCCCGAGCAGTCGGCGTCGCTCACGCAGCCGACGCACGTGCCGGTGGAGGTGTCGCAGTGCGGCTTGTCCGTGGGGCAGTCGTCGTTGGAGTCGCACTCCTTGATGGTGATGTCCGTGGACTGCTTGCCGACCGCGTCGGGATCGGAGTCGGACTCGAAGGTGCGCTCGGGGAGGCCGGACTTGCCGCCCGCGGTGAGGATCGCCTTGTTCGGGATCGTTCCCTGGCTCGCGATAACCTTCGCCTGGAACTTGACGACGACCGACTCGTTGACCGCGACGGTTCCGCCCTTGGTGGCGTCGGCGCCGGTTCCCACGTGGAACACGATCTTGCGCGTCGCCGCGTCGTAGTACGCCTCGTCGTCGCCCTTCGCGTCGGTCTTCACCCCGTTGGCGCCGCCCGCCACGATCTCCAGCTTCCCAGGCACCAGCTCCAGGCCCGCGTCGAGCGTGTCGGAGATCACCGCGTTCACCGCGTCGTCATTGCCCGAGTTGCTGCCCATGATCGTGTACTCGATCACGTCGCCCGTCAGCACCGCCCCGCCGTTGAGGTCCTTCGCGGTCTTCTTGAAGTCCCCGAAGTCGGGGGCCAGGTTCGTGATCGAGGTGACGAAGGCGCCGAGCACGAACTTGTCGTAGGTGGAGGTCGCCGACACCGTGGCCGAAGTGTCCCCCGCCTTGATCGAACCCGCCGGGACTTCGATCATGTCGAGGTCGTATCCGGCCATCGAGTCGGCTGCGCCCGACAGCTTCGGGACGTCGTAGCTCCCGCTCACCGGCGTACCGAGCATCGTGCGAGAGGAGTTGAAGAAGTTGTTCGCCGGGTTCTGGGCGTTGCTCACCTCGAACCCGTTCATCACGAACGCGTCACCGTCGTACTCGAAGTCTCCTTCGTACACGATCGCCGCCATCTTCGCGTTGAAGCCAGGCGGGACCAGGAAGCCACTCAGCGGAACCGAGACCTGGTCGAGCGTCCCCTGCGACGGCGGATTCACGTGATACAAGCCGTCGAACAGCGCCAGGTTGCGCATGTCGTCGGAGGAGTTCTCGTAGAACACCACGAGGCTCCACGCCGAGTACGTGACGTCGACCTGCTCGCCCGTCTTCGCGGCTCCGACGAGATCGATCGCGTCCACGCCGGTCACCCGGAAGTCGCCCTTGCCCCACTTGGACACGTAGGCTGTGGCATCGCCCGAGGACTGGTACATGTACCAGTCGTGCTCCGTGTTGATGTACGGGTGAGGCAGGATCGAGCTGCTATCCGCCTTGATCGTCTCCGATGCAGGAGCGCCCAGCCAGTCGAGCGTCACCTCGGTGTCGGGCGTGTTGCCCGCCTTGACCGCGCCCCAGTACAGCCGCGCATAGACCACCTTTGCCCCGGCGGGCAGGTCGAGCGTCGCGGATGTCCGCGCGTCCGCTGGCAGCACCGAGCTGTCCGCGATGCCGTCGCGCCAGTACAGGTCGGGCGCCGTGTCGTCGGTGTTCAACTGGCCCGTGCATGACGCCGTGCCGTCCACGGGGGCGACACCACCGCAGTCGTGCGCGAGGGTGTTCCCGAAGACGCGGACGTCGCCACGCAAGTCAGCCTGCCAGCGAAGCTTCGGCGCTTCTGCGGACGCGGGCAGTGTCACGAGGGCGGTTGCTCCGGCAAGAAGCCAGAGGGCACTACGAGGGAAAGAAGAACGTCGGCGCATACGGATCCTCCCGGATCGAAAAAGTCCAGGTAGGATACCACCAGACAGGGCGCCTCGTCGACCGCGATCGAAGTCAGGGCCGGGTGATCCAGGCCAGTTCGGTCACAAAGTCGTTGGGCTGCGTGCAGTCCCGGACCCGGACCGGAGCCTCCGAGCCGTCCGCCTTCACAACGTCCACGTGAGCGCAGCTCAGCGTCTCGTGGTCCGCAAGGTACGCAATGCGCGTCCCGTCGGGAGACCAACTCAGCTCGAGCCCCTTCTCCGCCACGAGCTTCGTGTTCGAGCTGCCGTCCACACTCGCCACATAGATCGCTCCCCCCTCCGCGTAGTTCGAATACGCGTACCGCGTTCCGTCCGGCGAAAGCACCGCGCCCCCCGCGATGCCGCGCACCATCTCCGGCGTGCCGTCCGGCAGCGGCTTGCGCAGGATGTCGTAGCTCGCCTCGCTCGGCGACTCCACCGTCACTCGCGTGTACAGCAGCGAGGTCTCGTCGGCGTTCGGCGCCGCATGCAGCGTCAGAACGCCCTGCGGATCCTGCGACAACAGCGAGAACTCGCGCGTCGCCAGATCCACACGCCCGATCGAGTACCCCTTGTTCGTCCACCACTCGCCGTCGAACGCGAAGTCCCAGCGACGGCACAGGTACAGGTACTTCCCGTTCGGCCCGTACAGGTGGCACTCGTCGTTGATGTTGCCGTGCGTCAGCAACTCGATCTGCTGGGTCGCAGCGTCGTACACCCACGTGTGCTGCAGCACGTCGCCGAGCGTCAGCCCGTAGCGCTCCTGCTGCTTCGGATCCCCGCACGAGAATGCGATCTTGTTTCCATCCGAAGACACCCCGAAGCTCCAGATGCGGTACACTTCGAAGATCTTCGTCAGCGCGCCACCCTGCGCGGGCATCGAGTACAGCGCGTTCGGCGACGCGCTCCAGTCCCCCAGCAACATCTGCTCGCCCGACGGCAAGGGCGCGACCGCCTTGAACAGGACGTCGGTCGGTGTCGGCACGTAGGACCCCGCGTCATACGACTGCGGCTCGGGCTTCGCGGCCTCGGGCTCCGACGAGGCGTCCGAGACGTCGGGTGATGCGTCGGGTACCTCCGTCACATCGGCCTTCGCGTCGCTTCCGCCATCCACGACGCCGGCTGCAGCGTCGTGCTCG
>JAKLDZ010000377.1 GCA_022703255.1 Myxococcota bacterium
GCGCTGCTCCGCGCGAGGCAAGCCCGCTGCCCACGCTTACCTCCGGCTCGCGTCCCGTGGCGTCCCGCACCGCGTTCAAGACGAGCGGCATCTCGCCCATGGCGCCGATGACGATCACCGCGCCGAGCCTCGCAGGATCGAGCCCCGACTCCGCAATCACGCGCTCGCACGTCGCGGTCACGCCCGCGCGCAGCGGCGCCGCCACGCGTTCGAGCTCCTGTCGCGTCACTCTCCACGCGGCGTCGTCACCGAGAAACGAGACCTGCACGTGCGCAGTCTCCGCGCGGCTCAGCTCCAGCCGGGCTTGCTCGCAGCGCGTGATGACGTCGTCCCGCTTCGCAGAATCGAGCCTGCGAGGGTCGAGCCCCGGCACCAGCGCATGGATGCACGCTTCGGCCAGACGCTCGTCGAGGAACCTCCCGCCGCAGGACTCGCCCGCTCTGCCGAGCACGCTCACGCGGTCCGACCGCAATCGGATCACGGCCGACTCCACCTTGCGCGCCCCCGCGTCGGTCACGAGCAGCTCCGTCTCGCCGAGCCCTTTCGACCAGCCGTGACAGACCGCAGCCGCCGTCGTGCTCTGCACCGTGTTGAGCAGCTCCGCCCCGGCGAGCGAAGCCGCCGCAGCGACAATCGGCGCGAGCCGCTCGCGCTGCTCGAAGGGAACGCAGACCACGAAGCGTTGTCGTCCTGGCCCCATCAGGCTGCGCGCGCGCGCCGAGACCTCCGCGAACCACCAGCCGAGGATCTCCTCGACCGGATGTCGAACCCCGCCGAGGAACGTCGCGCCCTTCAACCCGAGCGGCTCGATCACGACATCGTGCACGTGGTTGCGCGTCTGCTCCAGCGCCCGCTGTCCGAGCAACACCTTGTCGCCGATCATCGCGATCGCCGCGGGCGTCGTCTCGCTGCCGTCCTCCCACGTGAGCATCCTCACGTCGGACTGGATGGCGCATGCCGCACGCAGGCTGGTGGCGCCGAGGTCGATCCCGACCCCTACGACCGCCTCGCCCTCCGGCGCTCCGTTGACTCCCAAGACGGAACGAGTCTCCCCCATTTTCGATCCGTCTGGCAATGCCACTAAACCGTTGAAGCAGTCTCGCGATCCCCCGTCGACCTCGCCGCCCACGGGTCCCAGCGTGCTACGGTCCCAGCGTGCTCTCCAGGACCGCAAAAATCGCCATCGCCGCGGTTGCCGCAACCATCGCCGTCGCGTTCGGCATCGAACGCCTGATCGTCACCGAAGAAGAAAGCCTCGAGCCCTTCGTGGAGGCGGTCACCGGCAAGATCGACGGCGAGCGGATCGATCGAGCGCTCCTGTGGACCGATGCCGATCGCGTCCCCCTGGAGCTGTCCCTGCGCGGGCAGACCTGGCGTTTCGAGCAGGGAGCCGAGCTCAGCCGGGAGGCGCACTCGAAGCTCGCGCTCTACCAAGGGGAGCGTTTGTCGCTGCTTTCGAACCGGATCGAGGTCAAGGGCAAGGCCGCGAACGTGACCGTGGACACCTTCTCACG
Organism: Myxococcota bacterium; assembly: GCA_022703255.1. Lineage (GTDB taxonomy): Bacteria > Myxococcota_A > Polyangia > Polyangiales > Polyangiaceae > JACRCQ01. The sequence goes on from JAKLDZ010000377.1 coordinate 1,515, forward strand.
GCGCGGGCGCGTCGCGGTGGACTACGAGCTCCGCAAGACCGGCGATCGTTGGCTGGTCAGCGGCGTGCACGTGCGTTGACGCGGGTCAGGTGACCACGTGCTCGGGGGTGCGTCCTTCGAGCACGGCGAGGACCGAGTCGATGCACATCTGCGCCATGCGCTCGCGGGTCGGGCGGTCGGCGCTGCCCAGGTGGGGGGCGAGCACCACGTTGGGGAGGCTCTTGAGGGCGTCGGACACGTGCGGCTCGCGGTCGTAGACGTCGAGTCCTGCGGCCGCGAGGTGTCCGCTGCGCAGCAGCTCGACGAGGGCCGCCTCGTCGACGCAGGCGCCGCGCGCGGTGTTGACGACGACCGCGCCCTTGCGCATCGAGAGCATGCGCTCGCGGGACAGGAGCCCGCGTGTGGCGGGCGTCAGCGGGCAGTGCAGCGTGAGGATCTCGCTCGAGCCAATCAGTTCGTCGAGCGAAACAAACGACGCGCCGAGCTCCCGCTCGAGCTCGGGGCTCGCGCGTCTCGGGCTGCTGTACAGCACGCGCATCCCGAACCCGCGCGCGCGGCGAGCCACGGCCTGACCGATTCGGCCGAAGCCCACGATCCCGAGGACCGAGCCGCTCACCCGGGGACCGAGCAGGAGCGTGGGCGCCCATCCCCGCCACTGGCCCGCCCGCACCACGCGGTCGCCCAGCGTCACGTTCCGGCACGCGTCCAGGATCAGCGCAAACGCCAGATCCGCCGTCGCATCGGTCAGCACGCCGGGCGTGTTCGTGGCCACCACGCCCCGCGCGCGCAGCGCCTGCAGGTCGAGGTTGTCGATCCCCACGGCGCAGTTCGCCACGGCGCGAAGCGACCGCCCCGCCGCGAGCACCTGCTCGTCGATCCGATCGGTCAGCAGGCAGATCATCGCCTCCGTCCCGGGATGCCGCTCGAGCTCGGCGATGAGCCCGTCGTGCCCGAGCCCCTCCGCAGGCTCGCCCTGCACGACCTCGTGACCGCGCTGCCTCAGCCCTTGCACCGCATCGCCCGCCAACGGCGAGGAGACCAGGATCGTCGCCATGATTCCTCCGTTACTCCAAGTCGAAAGGCACGACCGATTGCGAGGCCAACCCCGGCACCGCGGCGGCGATCTTCTCGCCGATCTGCGCGTGCGTGCCGGTAATCGCCACTACCAGGTTCTCGGTGGACAGCCTGCGACTCAGCGCAGCGTCGGCCTGCTCCTTGGTGACCGCGTCGACCTGCTCGAGGTACCGGTCGTAGTAGTCCGCCGGGAGATCGAACAGGCTCGTGGCGAGCTTGCGGTGCACGCGCTTGCTCGCCGTGTCCACCTCGAAGGCGTGGGAGCGCACCAGGTACTTCTTGGCAAAGGACAGCTCCCGCGGCTCGATCCCCCCGTCGCGCAGCCCCTCGAGCAGGCTCAGCTCCAGCGCAAGGCACTTGTCCGCATCGTCCGATCCGGGGTGCGTCCACATGCTGAACGCCTCGCGGCACACGTCGATCGGCAGGCTCGCATAGGCCCCGTACGACCAGCCCCGCTTGGAACGAACCTCCCGCATGAGCCGGCTCGTGAAGGTACCGCCGAACACCGTGTTCGCGACGTGCAGCGCGACGTGGTCGTCGTCGCGCGGATGCGTGCCGATCCCGCCGATGAGCAGCTGTGTCTGGGTACGCTCCGGCTTGTCCACGAACACGAGCCTTCGCCCGGTGCCGAAGTCCGGATCCGCCAGCTCCCTGCGCGGTCCGGTGCCCGCGGGGAGTGCGGCGAGGAGGCGCTCCGACGCCCGGCTCGCCTCGAGGTCGTCGAGATCGCCGGAGAACGCCAAGACGCAGTTGTCGCGGGTGAAGGTGCGACGGTACGCCGCGACGACGTCGTCGCGCGTCACCGAGCGCACGGTCGGGATGAGCCCGGTGGTCCGTCGCGCGAAGGGGTGCCCGCGGAAGATCTCACGGCGGAACGCCCGCGCGCACAGCGTGCGATCGCTGTCGCGCGCCTCGATGAGCTCGCCCTCGGTCTCCCGCTCGAGCTTGCCCAGCTCGGTCTCGTCGAACGTGGCGCTTCCGAGCAGCTTCGCGAGCAGATCGACTCCCTTGTCGAGAGAGCGGCGGATGACGTCGAGGTGCAGCGAGACGGTGCTGATGCCGACGTGCTCGGAGATGTCCGCGCCGATCCGGTCGATCGCGGCTTCGAGGGTGGGGGCGTCCATGCCCTCGACGCCGCGGCGGAGCATGCGGACCATGAGCTTGGAGAGTCCCTCCTTGCCAGCGGGGTCGAGGAAGGAGCCGACGCGGAAGCCGACCATGACGTTCACCAGCGGCAGCTCGCGGCTGGTCTCGATGTGAACCGGGACGCTCATGGGGTCTGCTCCTTGGTCTGCGGGTGGACCGTGATCACGGTGCGGGATTCCTGGCGCAGGTAGCGCCTCGCAGCCTTGAGCACGTCGGATCGGGTGACGGCGCGGAGCTGGTCGAGGCGAGTGAACGCACCAGCCGGCTCTCCCAGCGTCGTCGCGTAGAAGGCGATCTGCTCGGCTTTGCCGCCGCACGTCTCGAGGCCGCGAAGCAGCCCGAGCTCGGCCCGCGCACGCACCCGCTCGAGCTCGTCGTCGGTCACCCCTTCCGCACGCACCTTCTCCACCTGGGCGTCGAAGGCGGCGAGCATTTCGACCGCGGTTCGCCCCGGGCGCGCCACCAGGCCGACCTCGTACAACCCGGGGTCCTGGAACGACGACACCCAGCCGCGCACGTCGGTCGCAAGCTCGGCGTCCTGCACCAGCGCCCGGTGCACCCGCGAGGCCCGTCCTCCGAACAGCACGTCGTTGAGCAGCGACAACGCCACATGGTCCGCATCGCCCAGGGCAGGGCCGCGGTACCCGATCGACACCTTCTCGGTCGGTGTCGGCTTGTGCATCGTCAGCGTGCGCTCTTGCACCTGCGGCGGCTCCGGCCTCGCGTCCTCGAGCGGGATCTGCGCGGCCTTCAACCCGCCGTAGGCCTTCACGATGCGTCGGAGCGTGGCGATCTCCCGGAAGTCCCCGACCACCACCAGCGTCGCGTTGTTGGGCGCGTAGTACGTGCCGTAGAAGGTCTGGCAGTCCTGCGGTACGAAGCCCTTGATGTCGTCCATCCACCCGATCGTCGGCGTGCCGTAGCCATGGGTGGTGAACGCGGTCTTGTAGAGCTCTTCGCTCACCGCGCCGTCGACGTCGTCGTCCACGCGGTACCTGCGCTCGTTGGCGACGACCTCGATCTCGCTGGTCACCTGGGGCTCGTGGAGCACCAGGGTGCCCATGCGCCGCGCTTCCAGGCCGATCACGAGGGGCAGTTGGCTGGCGGGGAGGTTCTCGTAGTAGTAGGTCCAATCGACCCAGGTGGCGGCGTTGGTTTCGGCGCCTGCGCGCTCGAGGCGACGGTCGAACTCGCCGGGTTTCATGCCTTCGAACTCGTTGAACATCAGGTGTTCGAGCAGGTGGGCGAGGCCGGTCTTGCCCTGTTTTTCGTGGCGCGAGCCGACGCGGAACCAGGTGTTGTAGGCCACGACGGGGGCGGCGGGGTCACGGAGCAGCAGGACCTCGAGGCCGTTGTCGAGCCGATAGCGTTGGATCTTCAAGGAGGCGCCGAAAGGGATCGAGCCTTCGTGAACGACCCGCTCACCGTCGGGCGCGGACGCCAGCTCTCGCCGGGCCTGTGCCTTGTTCACCTTCTTGCGCACCACCTTCACCGCTTCGTTTCGCGTCATGAGCTCTCCAGGGAGCTCGATGCGTAGGTTGCCCGCGCCCGCGCCGCAAGCCCTGCCGCCCCTGCGGCCGTCGAGACGTTCGTGCTTCGCGATCGAGGCGCGACGCAGTACCATCCGCCCTCCCGGAGCGCCGCGCGCACCGGGCTCGTCCCTTCGGAGGTCTCTCTCATGATCAAGATCCGTCGCGCCACCATCTCCAGGCTCCGCGATCGCCTCAAGGAAACCGGCAGCCGCCCCAGCCTCGTGGTCACCAGCTCCGACGGCGTGCTCGCGCGCGCAGGCCTGTTGCCCCCGGCCGAGGCCGCCGCCGTGCAGTCCGTCGAGCCCGTCGTCGAGATGATGTTCCTGATGATGGCGGCCGACGGCAACATCGGCGACGAGGAGCGCGTGGTGATCCGAGGCGCGGTGCGGGAGCTGAGCGACGGGTTCATCCGATCGGCGACGCTGGAGCAGATGCTGGCGGCGTACGAGCAGAACCTGCAGCGTGATGGACAGGACGCCCGGATGCAGCACGTGATCGACATGCTGCAGGACGACCGTGCGGGGGCCGAGTCGGCGTTCGTGCTGGCGGCGGCGGTGGCGTTCGCGGACGAGGAGATCCAGGACGCGGAGAACGAGCTGCTCGACGCGTTCGCGGAGCGGTCCGG
>JAKLDZ010000378.1 GCA_022703255.1 Myxococcota bacterium
CAACTTCATTCGGAAGGATGCGGTGTTCTCCGGCTTGAATCCTGGCTCTGGGTCGAACAGCAGTCCGCCGTCGCCCTCGAACGGCTCCCGGTGGTCGCGCCGAAGCTCCCAGATTTCGGAGGGGATTCCGGACGGGAAAGCGTCGCACGCATCCTGGTCCATGTCCGCGTGGTGGAACCGGGTGCATTGCAGGCAGTCAGGCGAGACTCTCCAGCACATGAACGCTCGTCCACCTCGTTCCGGGGCTCCTGCAGAGCCGACGTGAAGTCATCCTCGGCCACTACGGAGCGTAGTGTGCACCACTGGGCTGCAGCGCAGCAAGCCTCCACCCGGGACTTGGGCGGGGCAACCCCGCGATCGGGTGCGACGAAGGGTGTCGCGCGGCCGTGGCATCGTGCGGCTCATGGACCCCTGTATGGCGTACCTGCTCTGTCGCGGTGACGCTCACGCCGCGTGGCCTGGTCTGCGTTTTCGACTCCCGGACTCCTCCGGTCCCGGGGCGTGGGTCGAGGGCCGATGGGGAGACGGCGAACCGCGAATCGGTGTGACGCACGATCCGCGGTCCCAGTACGAGCCGGGGGTCGAGGTGTACCTGGCCGAATGCTCTGCGCCGCCGGTCAACACATCCCGCGGCCTGATGGCTCAGAGGGTTCGTCTGGTGCGGAGGCTGGTCGCGAGCGAGCTCGTTCCGCTCGGGATCCTGCTGGAGGGCGATCACACGATCACTTCGGGGGGCGTGGTGATTGGGGGCTGCGCATGTGTGACCCTGGAGGGCGAGGCTCGCGCAAGGATCATTGGCGGTGATTCGGTTTCCGCGTCGGGAAGCGCCGAGCTGGCGGTTTGGAGGGGCGAGAACATCAAGCTCGGTGGGCAGGCCACCGCCATCGCGCGCGGGCACTCGTCCGTTCGTCTGTCCGGCGATGCCCGGGCGACTGCGTTCGACGCAGCTTCGGTCGTCGCGCACGGGGAGAACATCGTGTCGGCTCTGGACCGTGCGAAGGTCGTCGCGGGCTCCGGCTGTCGGGTCCTGGTCGGGGGAGATGCGACGGAGGAGGCGTTGGGCGCGGACGTGGAATGTGATGGCCGCGCGACGGTGTGGGCTCGGTTGAACGCCCGCGTGACAGCAAGGGGACACTCGACGGTTCTTGCCTGCGATTGTGCGGAGGTCCGGGCGCTGGGAGGTTCCCGCGTGGAGGCATACGATCGGGTGCGTGTGCGCGCTACAGACTGGTCCCAGGTCAACGCATCGGATCGGGTTCAGGTCATCGCGTCTGGCCAGGCGTTCATCCGGGCCTCCGGCAAGTCGAGAGTTGCGGCGTCGGACGACTCCCTCGTGGTGACCTCGCCGGGCGTTCGCGTGAAGCTCCGGGGGCGGGCGCGGCATTGGGAGCACGCCGAAGAGGTTACTGCGAGCCGAAGCGCTCCGCCGCGCCGGATCCGGACCCCGGCTCCGGTGCTGTTGCTACCTCTCGCGAAGAAGCTCCTGGTGGTGCAGGCCACGGCCCCCGGTCGGTTCGATCAGGTGGCGGCCGTTGCCTGCACGCCAGGGACCCCGCGCTGTCTCGCAGGCGAGGAGATGCTCGCTGTCGTCGATGCCGCCGGTCAGCGGCTGCGTCTTGTTCGCTGGGGCCGTGATGGGCAGTCCGAGCAATCGATTCCGCTTCCTCGAGGGGTCGATGCCAAATGCGTGGCCTCGGATGATCGATGGATCTACCTCGGCGGGGCGATCGACGATCCGGCGCTGGAGTATCCGGTCGTGTTCGTGCTCCCCAGGGATGACCTGGACTCGTCGTGGCGGCAACTCGCGAGGCCGATCTGCGGAGTGTATCCCGGCAAAGCCGTGGACGCGCTGGGGTTCCGGGGCGAGGATCTGATCGCCGTCGATGACGTCGTGTCACCCCGATGGTTCTTCGTATACCGACGCATGCCGAGCGGGCTTCCGATGCTGCATGGGATGCCGCGCATGATGGATGGCTTCGCTGCCTCGACGGCAGCGGTTGCCTTCGGGCAGCGGAGGATCGCCGTCCTGTCGCACAGCGACCACATGCTTGGGAGTCATTCCGTCGTGACACTCTACGAGATGGCCACGCTCGATCCGATCGCATCCTGGGCAAGCAAGAGCCAACCGCCCTCGGAAACCTGGGCGGCGGACGCACCTGTGCGTCGCTGGTCGTCGCTCGGCTGGCAAGGAGAGACTCTACTGATCGCGGGCGGCTCTTCCGGCATCGGCATGATCGACACGGCGGCAATTCGGGATGATGCCGCAGCCCTGTGCCCGACCGAACTCGGTGCGGAGCGCGAGCTCCCATCGCCGGTCGCCATCGCCTACCGAAGCGCGGGCCCGGGGCGTGTCGTGGAGGTAGTGCCCTGCGAGCGATTCAACGGCTGTTGGGCGTTGGTCGAGGACGGCGGGGAGCGTGACGCGCGCTGGATCGCGTTCGACAGACTCCGCCGCTCCCGGTGATCGCGCTCCGCGCACCGTGCTCCCCGCAGTACGAGCCAGGTCGTGGGTCTGCAAAGGCCATGCGTCAGACGCAATCACCGTTCGCTCGCCTCGACAGCCCCGGGGATGGGAAGGGGCCGTGGGACGGGTTGGAGGCTGTCCCGTGGTCCGGCGTCACAGGCCGCGCGGTCCGCGCTTGCCGCGTGCGCCGCCGCCCAGGTGCTCGTCGAGCACCGTCTCGACGTCGTAGCCCAACTGCCTGAGTCGAGGCACCACGGACGCCGGGATGTTCTCGTCGAGCTTCAGTCTCATGCGACCTTGGTCTCGGGCGGGATTGGCGTTGGCGCGGGCAGGTCCTCGCTTGCGGCCGCTGCGGCAAACGCGATGACGGCGCGAACGTCCGGCTCGGTCAGGCTCGGGTACTCCGCGAGGATCTCGGGCACCGTGGAGCCGTGGGCGAGGTGCGACAGAACGGTGCGAACGAGGACGCGCGTGCCTCGGATGACCGGCTGGCCGCCGCAGATGGCGGGATCGCTGTGGAGTCTGTCCTGGAATCCCATGTCGGAGCCCCCGGGGTGCGAACCGTTCGGATTGTAGCCCCGTCGTGCACTTCCCACCACCGCTGCACCTCGCTCCGGCGGTCACGCCCACGATCTCGGAGGACGGGGTTGTGTACGGCGAGTGATCTCACGCTCCTCCGGCGAGCCCGCGAAGCGCTGATGTCGCTCGCTAGCCGTCGCGACGGCTGTCGACGCCCCAAAGCAAGAAGGCCGGATCCCGTGAGGAATCCGGCCTCTGCCTAATGGTCGGGGCGAGTGGATTTGAACCACCGACCCCTTGACCCCCAGTCAACGCGCAGACCGGGCGCTCCAACGATTTCAGCCACTTGCGAGGCCCCTGACCTGTACCCACGGCCGGTTCTTGTACCCGTCTCGTACCCGGTTTGTACCCGCCTGCCGGTCGGCTGATCCTTGCTGTTGGTTGCAAAAGCTAGCACGCAACGCTAGCTTTTGTGCGTGGCACAAGGAAAGAAAGCGAGCGATCCGCGCAAGGTTCCGCCCCCGATCCGGCAGGACCGCACGCTCGCCGACTACGTGGACCGCCTCCAGTCCAACGGCGTGTACGTGTTCCGCCGTGAAGATGCCATGGCGGCTCTGGCCTCGTCCGAGATCGCGGTCCAGCACGCTGTCCGACGCCTCGCCGCCAAGGGCAGGATCGTCGTCCCCACGCGCGGCTTCGTGGTCGTGGTCCCTCAAGAGTACAGGCAAGCAGGCAGCCCGCCGCCGTCGTGGTTCATCGGCGAGCTGATGAAGTTCCACGGACGCCCGTACTACGTCGGCCTGCTGTCGGCCGCCGCCTTGCACGGTGCCTCCCATCAGCAGCCGCAGCAGTTCCAGGTGGTCACCGACGCTCGCCTGCGTGCTGCCAAGGCAGGCCGCGTGCAGCTTCGCTTCTTCCTCAAGAAGCGGCTCGACGCGACGCCCACGCTCGAAGTGAAGACCACCACGGGCACCATGCGTGTCTCGACCCCCGAAGCCACAGCGTTCGACCTCGTGCGCTACGTGTGGGGAACGGGCCAGCTTGGCAACGTCGCGACCGTGCTCGCGGAGCTTGCCGAGAAGCTCGACCCCAAGAAGATGGTCAGGGCAGCAAGGTCCGACGTGGAGCTGTCGGTCGTGCAGCGCACGGGCTTCCTGCTGGATCAGGTCGGAGCCCGGCGCGCAACGGAGCAGCTCGCTCCCTGGCTCCAGACCCAGAAGCCCAACGTCACGGCGCTGCGGCCGGACAAGGACAGCAAGGGGTGCCTCCGCGATGAGCGGTGGCTCGTGATCGTCAACGAGCAGGTCGAGGCCGACGAATGATCCCGCGAGCGAACGTGACCGCGTGGCGTGCTCATGCGCCGTGGCCTCTGGATGAACAGGTCGAACAGGATCTCGTCATCCATCGAGCGCTTGTGGAGATCTTCTCCGACGCCGACCTGAGCAGCGCGCTCGCCTTCCGGGGCGGGACCGCACTTCACAAGCTGCACTTCCCGCAGCCCGCCCGGTACTCCGAGGACATCGACCTCGTGCAGGTCCGCGCCGAACCTTTCGGCGACATGATGACCGCGTTGCGGAACAAGCTCACGCCCTGGCTCGGCAAGCCGCAGTGGAAGCAGACGCAGGGGCGCGTGACGTTCGTGTTCCGCTTCGAGTCCGAGATCCCGCCCGTGGTCCCGCTCAAGCTCAAGGTGGAGGTCAACACGCGCGAGCACTTCACCGTGTTCGGGTACGCGCGCAGGCGCTTCGACGTGTCGAACCCGTGGTTCTCGGGGCATGCGGACGTTGCGACCTACGAGCTGGAGGAGTTGCTCGGGACCAAGCTGCGCGCCTTGTACCAGCGGAAGAAGGGCCGTGATCTGTACGACATGGCGCACGCGCTGGAGTCGGTCCCCGCGCTGGACGCGGACAAGATCATCGCATGCTTCACCGAGTACATGCGTCGTGAGGACAAGGCGATCTCGCGCGCGGAGTTCGAGCAGAACCTCACCGGGAAGATCTCCGATCCTGTGTTCTACGGCGACGTTCAACCGTTGTTGGGGGCCGAGGCACAAGGGTTCGATCCAAAGCGGGCCTACGAGATGGTCATGGATCGACTGGTCTCGCGGATACCCGGCGAGCCCTGGAAGGGGTGAGGACTCGAACCCGTACCCGCCCGCAACAACCTCGCGCTACCCGATCAATCCACCGGGCGTAGGAACTTCTTGCCCCGTAGCCGGTCGAGCCATCGGGTTGCGGCTTCGCCCCGGTTTACGGTCTGCAAGTGGAGCTTGCCATCGGGCGAGACCTCGATGGTTGTCTTCAAGCAGCGGCCACGGAGGTAGTCGAAGTGGACGCACAGCATCCCGCGCCTGTACTCGAACTGTTCAAGGAAGTCGCCGATGGAGAGTTCATCGTCGTCCTCATACCAGTTCCCTGACACGCCGCGAGGGCGAGCGTCGTGGAAGCTGAGCACGCCAAGCGCGAACATGAAGCCTAGCGCGCAGGTATCGGCCAGGTCTTCTTCGAGTTGAAGGTCCACGGTGACGATCTTGTCGTCATTGTCCACCGTGGCCTGGATGTCGCTCTTGAGGATCTCGAAATCGATGAGCGTGGCGTCCTTGATGAGCTTGTACCCGATGGGCGTCTTGTTCTCGGTCATCGCGCGGGCAAGGTAGCATCGACGCCGAGGCCGTGGTGGTTCAACGAGTCTCGGGACGGTGCGGGCCAGCGGTGCTGGGTGACCGTGGCCGGTGACGCCGCCGCCATGATGACCGGCATGCGGATGGTGATGGCGACCTCGTCGTCAGGATCGGTGCTGTTGGGAAGCCCAGGCTACAGCCCGAGGAGGGCCGTGCGAGCGTCCATTTTCGGCAGCGCGAGGTGACCGTGAGAGGGCTCACCCCGAACGCGACGGCCATCT
>JAKLDZ010000379.1 GCA_022703255.1 Myxococcota bacterium
GCGACATCCGGCGCGACATCCGGCGCGACATCCGGTGCGACATCCGGTGCGACATCCGGCACGACATCCGGCGCGACATCCGGCACGACATCCGGCACGACATCCGGCGCAACATCCGGCGCGACATCCGGCACCACGTCGGGGTTCACGTCCGGCTTGACGTCGGGCAGGGCATCCGCGGTCGAAGCATCCGAGGCGTCGTGAGTCGGCGCATCGATGGTCGACGCGTCGTGCCCCGGGGCCGGATTGGCGGCAAGGCCCCCTTCGGTGTCCAGGGTGCAGGACATCCAGCAGACGGACGAGACGACCGAGAGCGAGAGCACGAACACCCTGGCGGCGGGCTTCGATGCGTAGAGGTTCGGAACGCGGCGTCCGCTCATAATCCGATCATTGTCTCACGAGGTGGCGTGTGTTGCCCAGGGTGGTCACGGTACCGAAGTCTCGAGCTACGAGACCGGCTGCGGCGTGCAGAAAGGCACCTGGCACACGCCGTAGCCCCTGGCTACAGCCAGCTTGCAGAACCTCCACCTCGCTCAAGAACGTCCACGCGCCCGGCTGGTTGCGCAACGTCGGCCGCAGATTCCGCAAGCTCGAGCACCATCACCCGCCGCCGCCCGGTCCGAGCAGGCGCCCGCGATCGGACGACCCCGCCTCGACCGGACGGTGGATGACGATCTGGCGACCAGCCTTGTGCCCTTGAGAAAAGGCCTCGTTGCGCCGCTGCCCCTGGTGTCGCGTGATGCGCACGTAGGGGTGACGTCGCCGGTAGTACGCCTGCAGCCCCGGGTCGCCGACCCACACCAACCCCTGCTCCTGGTTCTGCGCCGACTGCGCCCCGAGCTTCGCCTCGAACCCCGACATCACCCCGGCCAGGTACACCCGCCGATCGCGGTCGGCCCGGATGTTGGCAGCCGCCTTGTGCTCCTGCCACAGCCGTTCGGCGGTGTGGAGCAGGAACGTGTGCACGTACTCGGCCATCTCGACGTTGGGCAGGGTGCCGCAGATCTCGAGCACGCTGCCGGGCCGTGCCTCGAGGGGGCGATAGACCGGTACCCAGATCCCTTCCACGAAGAAGTGCGAGCTCAGGATGACCGCGAGTATTCGTTCGTGTTCCGACACTCTTCCGGTCGGACGCCCCACGTGGCGGAACGTGTACGCCCGCCCGGCCTCGGTCTCGCACTCCGACAGGTTGTACTTGAGCATCAGCCGCTGCGCCGCCGCCATCGCGGCTTCCGCCTCGTGACGATTCGAGCTCTCCGCGAGAGCCAGCAGCCGCGCGACCCGCTCGATCAGCCGGTGCTCCTCCGCCGACGCCGGCGCTCCCGGCATCCCCGCTGCGCTCGCGTCGATCCCCACACGCTCGCACACCCCGCGGAACGCCTTCCCGTGCGCCGTCTCGTCTGCCACCTTGAGCACGTCGTGCACGTACTGGTGCGCCATCTCGTGCTTGAGCACCTCCACCACGACGCCCCACGGCTGCCCCAGGATCATCGGACGGCTGATCGAGATGGTTCGCGTGGTTCCGTTCCACTGTCCGAGCCGGCTCTGCGCGAGCGACAGCTCGAAGGTGACCGGATGGAGCAGGTTGCGGAAGTGGATCGAGTTCAGGCGCTTCCAGGTCAGCAGCAGCTCGCGCAGCAGCAGGTGCTCCAGCGCAGCGGTGAGCCGCGCTTGATCCGCTTCCGACGCTTCCGACGACGGGACACCTTCCGGGTACTGCATGGAGCACGGTCGATGACGCGCGCGCGAACGGGCGTCAACCCAGGCCGGCGCCTTGGGTCCGGGCTCCGGAACGCGCATTCAATCCGGGCGCTTCGGGAGGGATGCTCCGGCGCAGCGACGGTGCTACACGCTGGCGCCACCGGAGGAGCCATGGACCACGATCGAATCGCCGTGATCGACTTTGGCGGCCAGTACGCGCACCTCATCGCGAACAAGATCCGTCGCATGCACGTGCTCGCGGAAATCCGGCAGCCCGAAGACCCCGTCTCCGCCTACCGCGACTGCAAGGGCATCGTCATCTCCGGCAGCCCCGCCCTCTCCTCCCACGGCGACGACGCCGGCTTCGATCCCGCCTTCCTCGACCTCGAATCCCCGGTGCTCGGCCTGTGCTTCGGTCACCAGGAGATCGCCAAGCACTACGGGGGACGCATCGAGCACACGCAGCGCGAGTACGGCTTCACACGCTTGCGCGTGCAGGGCTGCAGCCCCCTGCTCCAGGGCCTCGGCCCCGATGAGATCGTGTGGATGAGCCACGGCGACTCCGTCACCGAGCTCCCCGAAGGCTTCGAGGAGATCGGCACGTCGATCGATGCCGACGGCACCCCGCACCGCAACGCGGCGATCGCCAACGAACGCCTGCGCCGCTACGGGTTCCAGTTCCACCCCGAGGTGGACGACACCGAGCACGGCGAGGCGATGCTCCACAACTTCGTCTTCCGCATCTGCGGCTGCACGCCGTCGTGGACCATGGACCGCTATCTCGCCGAGCAACTCGAGTGCATCCGGAATACCGCGGGTGACAAAGGCGTCTTCCTGCTCGCCTCCGGCGGCGTCGACTCCACCGTCTGCGCCGCCCTCATCGGCCGCGCCATCGGCCCCGAAAAACTCCACCTGCTGCACGTCGACAACGGTCTGATGCGCAAGAACGAAAGCCGCAACGTCATCGCCGAGTTCGAACGCGTCGGCCTCGATCGCAACCTGCACTTCGTCGATGCCTCCGACACGTTCCTGCGCGCGCTGATGGGACGCATCGAGCCCGAGAGCAAGCGCCGGGTGATAGGGGAAACCTTCGTGCGCGTCTTCGAGCAGGAGTCGCGTCGCCTCGACCTGCAGCCCATGCTGCTCGGCCAGGGCACCATCTACCCCGATCGCATCGAGACTGGTGGGACCCGACGCGCCGACGTCATCAAGACCCACCACAACCGCGTGCCGATCATCGAGCAGATGATCGCGGCGGGAAAGGTGATCGAGCCGCTGCACGACCTGTACAAGGTCGAGGTCCGCGAGCTCGGAGAGCAGCTCGGCATCGACCCCGCCCTGCTCTGGCGTCACCCCTTCCCGGGACCCGGGCTCGGCGTGCGCCTGCTGTGCTCCGACGGCTCCCCGCCCGCATCGCACGATCCTGCTCGCTCGCAGCCGCCGATCGACGCGATCGTCGGCCCTGCCGGACTGCACGGCATGGTCCTGCCGCTCCGCTCCGTCGGCGTGAAGGCCGACCTCCGCTCCTACGAGCAGCCCGTACTGCTCTGGGGCAACGCCCCGCACGACAAGCTCCTCGAGCTCGCCTCGCACCTGTATGCCCGCGTCCCAAACGTCAATCGCTGCATCCTCGACCTGTCGGGTCGCGGCGTGCGCCAGGCCACCCCCGTCGCTGCCTCCGTCACCCGTGCCCGCCTCGACCTGCTGCGCGAAGCCGATGATCTCGTCATGCGCGCCCTCGATCGCCACGGCCTGCTGCGCACCATCTGGCAGTGCCCCACCGTGCTCGCGCCGATCTCCCTCGATGGCCACGGCACCGAGCTCGTCATCGTGCGCCCCGTGCTGAGCGAGCGCGCCATGACCGCGCGTCCGGCGCCTCTCCCCGAAGCGCTGATCGACGAAATCCGCGACCCCATCCTCGCGCTGCCCGGGGTCACGGGACTGGCGCTCGACCTCACCACCAAACCGCCGGGAACCATCGAGTGGGAGTAGAGGCTCGGGCTCCCCTCTCCAAGTTCCCAAACAAGTATCTCGCGAAGTAGGATGCCCCCCATGGCTTCACAGGACTCTCCCCTCATCGAGGCTTCCAGCCGCCCCAAGTGGTTCGTCGCCGTCGCCGCACTCGCTGCCCTCGTCGGCCTCGCCGGCGGCTTCGTCGGTTGGGACGCCGTCAACGGGATCGCTCCCAACAGCACGACCGCTGCCGCAGGCTTCGGTACCCTCGCAGGCGCTATCCTCCTGGTCCTCGCAGCTCGGCACCTGAGCACCCGGCGCCTCGTCATCGACATCGACGGCATCGAGGTGCGCGGCACGCTCGGCAAGCCCGTGCGCATCCACTGGTCCGAGCCCCACGACTTCTTCTACCTCTCCATCACCGAGACCGCCGTGCCCGTGGTGGAAAAGGCAAGCGTGCGCGCGTCCGACGGACGCTGCATCGACGTCGACAACGTCGAGGTCCCGGGCAAGGCCAACGCCGCGGTCCCCAAGGTCGCCGAGCAGTACAGCACCGCCGCCAACTGGCCCAAGATCCGGGCGCGCATCGAGGCCGGAGAAGAGGTCTCCTTCGGCCCCGTCTCCATGAGCAAGGAGAGCATCCGCATCGGCGATGCGACCCACTCCCTCGAGCGTCGCGTCACACTCCAGATGAACCAGGGCAAGGTCAAGGTCGGCACCGAGGGCAAGTGGCGCATGTCCGACGTGCTCGTGCGCGACGTCGCCAACTACCCCAGCCTGCTCAAGGCCATCGGCCAGGTCTCGCAGGCCCTCCCCCCCGGCTAGACCACCATGCTCCCCTTCTGGCCCGACCTCATCCGCCCCATGCTCGAGGACCTCGAGCCCCACGGCATCGTCGAGATCGGCTCGGAGAGCGGACGCACCACGCGGCTGCTGCTCGAGCTCGCTCGCGCCCGCGGCACGCGCGTGCACGCGATCGACCCGAAGCCCGCGTTCGATGTCGCTGCCTGGCAGGCGGAGTTCGGTGACACGTTCGTGTTCCACCGCCTGCCGAGCCTGATCGGGCTGCACGCGGTCGATGCCATGGGCGCGGTGCTGATCGACGGCGACCACAACTGGTACACGGTGTTCCACGAGCTGAAGCTGGTGGAGACGCGCTGCGCCGAGCTCGGCGTGCTGCCTCCGCTGATCCTGCTGCACGACGTCGTGTGGCCCTATGGACGCCGCGATCTGTACTACGACCCCGACTCGGTTCCAGCGCAGTTCCGCCAGCCCTTCGCGCGCAAGGGGATCTCTCCGGTGCAATCCGGACTGCTCGATCAGGGCGGCTTCAACGCGTCGATGTGCAATGCCGCCCACGAGGGCGGGTCCCGCAATGGCGTCCTCACCGCCGTCGAGGACTACCTCGCACAAACCCACTGGCGCTTCCGCCTCGTCGTCGTCCCCGCCGTGTTCGGTCTGGCCATCCTGCTTCCCGACGCACTCGCCGCGAACAAACCCGCGCTCGCGCAGCGCGTGGCCGCTTGGGACGTCCCCGAGATCCGCAAGTTCATCGAACGCATGGAGATGGCGCGAATCGCGATGCTGACCGGGGCCAGAGGTTGAGCGCGGCGACGGCGCACCGCCGACACCGCCACGGATCCGAAGGAGCTGCACGATGAATCCAGAGTTCCGAAACACTGACCCCATCCAGGTGATCTTCGTTCGCCGCAACGGTCCCTGCAGCAAGGCCTCCCAGGAGGCCTTCGGCGTCCTCTGCCCCTTCGCCGCGTCCCGCGGGCTCTTCGGCCCCTCGACCCGCGTGATCGGTGTGACCCTCGACGACCCGCGCACGACCGAGGAATCGAAGATGCGCTTCGACGCTTGCATCACCGTCGATCGCGAGGTGGAGCCCGAGGGGGAGATCGGTCGCAAGGCCCTCGCTGGCGGCAAGTACGCGGTGTTCGTCCACGCCGGGCCCTACGATGGATTCCAGAAGACCTACGAGCAGATCTTCTCGGTCTGGCTCCCTTCGAGCGGAGAGCGGCTCAGGGACGACCCCTGCTTCGAGGTCTACGTCAACGATCCAGGCCACACGAAGCCCGAGGATCTCCGCACCGAAATCTGGATCCCCGTGCGCTGACCGTCTCCCGAGCTCCTCCCGATCCGATCGTCGTCCGGCCCCTTCGTGCGCGTGCTCGTGCTCGTGCTCGTGCTCGTGCTCGTGCTCGTGCTCGTGCTCGTGCTC
>JAKLDZ010000038.1 GCA_022703255.1 Myxococcota bacterium
ACCGGGCGAGCCCGCGAAGCTGACGTTCTCGGTGAAGGACGAGAACGGGGCGCCCACGGTGGCGGCGCTTGGAGTGCAGATCGTGGACGAGGCCGTGTTCTCGTTGGTGGACGCGCAGCCTGGGCTGCTGCGGACCTACTTCGAGATCGAGAGCGCGTTCTCCGTGCCGCAGTACGAGATCCACGGCCCGTCGGGAGACCTGTCGCAGATGGTCTTCGACGGTACGACCTCCGAGGATCCCGGGGAGGCGTCGGCCTCGCAGAAGAAGACCGCGGCCACGCTGGCGGCAATGGGCGACACCGCACCGGTCGGCATCTCCCTCGGCTCGTGGGCGAAGGTGATCACGGAGTCGAAGGCGCTGCTCGCCCCCTACTTCGAGCTTTTCAAGAAGGAGCTCAAGCCGGCGGTGCAGCACGCCGTCAAAGAGCAGAGCGCGCTGCTCGCGCTGCAGGGCTGCACACAGCAGACCTACTGGTGCGCGGACCTGAATGGTTCGTATTACGATCTGCTTGCGAAGGGCGTCGTGGCGAGCCTGCGGGTGTTCGACTTCTGGGGCAACGCGTGGCACCCGAGCTGGCCGTCCTACGGTTCGCTCACGCTGACCACCGACGGTCCCGACGAGAAAGCCGCGAGCGCGGACGACGGCACGATCACGCTGACGCTCGAGGAGCTGGGCGTACCCCCGTCGTACGAGGACGGCGACAACACGGCGAACCCCGGGGCGGGCAACGGAGCCGCGGGCGCAGCCGGATCCGGCTACTCGGGGCAGGGGGGCACCTCCTCGGCCGGAGCGGGTGGCTCCACCGGCGCCGATCAGCCGCGCGTGCGCAGCTACTTCCCCGAAACGCTGTATGTAGCGCCCGCGCTCATCGCGGGCCCCGATGGCAAGGCCACGGTCGAGGTGCCGATGGCCGACAGCATCACGACATGGCGCGTGTCGAGCCTCGCAAACGCGGCAAGCGGAAAGCTCGGCGGCGGGCTCGCCGGCGTCACCGTCTTCCAGGACTTCTTCGCGGACATCGACTTCCCGTCCGCGCTCACTCGCGGCGACGAGGTCCAGTTCCCGATCACGGTCTACAACTACCTGACCGAGAAGCAGAGCGTGACGCTGCAGCTCCAGGCGGGCGACTGGTACACACCCCTCGGCCAGACCAGCGCAACGCTCGAGATCGGCCCGGGCGAGGTCGTCGGCGCCAGGTTCCCAGTGCGTGTCGAGAAGGTCGGCGTGCAGACCCTCACCGTCACCGCGCAAGGCTCCAAGCTGTCCGACGCCGTCGCGCGCACCGTGCGCGTCGAGCCCGGCGGCAAGGCCTTCCCGTCCTCCAAGTCGGGCTCCGTCGGCGCTGGCGAGGTGACCGAGTCGGTCTCGTTCCCGGCGTCCGCGATCCCGGGTTCCGCGCAGATGCACCTCAATGTGTTCCCCGCCTACCTGTCGCAGGTCGTGCAAGGGATGGACAGCCTGCTGCAGGTGCCCGGCGGGTGCTTCGAGCAGACGACCTCCACGACCTGGCCGAACGTGCTCGTCACGCGGTACATGACGCAGACGCAGCAGATCACCCCCGAGATCCAGATGAAGGCCGACTCGATGATCTCGGCCGGCTACCAGCGTCTGCTGACCTTCGAGCATCCGGGAGGCGGGTTCTCGTGGTTCGGCACCCAGGACCCGAACCCGTTCCTGTCGGTGACGGCGTTCGGCGTGATGGAGTTCGCAGACATGGCCGAGGTCCACACGGTGGACGAGGCGATGATCAAGCGCACGATCGACTGGCTGGTGGCGCAGCAGAAGCCCGATGGATCGTGGGAAGGAGACCAGACGGAGTTCTTCTCGTTCCAGACGAGCACGGCGCGCAACACGGCGTTCGTGATGTGGGCGCTCGGTGTGGCGGGCTACACGGGGCCGGCCGGCGGCTCCGCGCTCGGCTACCTGAAGGCCAACGCGAAGGTGAGCGAAGCCGACAGCTACACCCTCGGCCTGCTCGCCAACGCGCTGCAGTTCGCCGCGCCCAACGACCCGCTCACGACCTCGGTGTTCGAGCGCATCGAGGAGACGAAGAAGGCCGACGGCGACAAGTACTACTGGGATGCGTCGGGAACCCAGACCGACTTCTACGGCTCGGGCAACGACGCCAACGTCGCGAGCACGGCCATGATCGTCGAGGCGCTGATTCGCCGCGGCGGGTATCCGCAGACAGTCAAGGGCGGCATGGAGTACCTGCTCGCGTCACGGGATCCGAATGGCAACTTCGGCTCGACGCAGGCGACGATCTGGACGCTGCGCGCGATGCTACTGGCCGCCAGCAAGGGGACCGAGGGAGCGGTCGGCACGCTTCAGGTATTCCTCGACGGCAATCCCTACAGCACGCTCAACCTCACGGCCGCGCAGTCCGACGTGATGAACACGGTGGACTTCGGGACGTTCGTGGGGGCGGGGGCACACGAGGTGAAGCTGGCGTTCGTGGGGACGGGCAAGGCGAGCTACCACCTGGTCTCGAAGTACAACCTGCCCTGGGATCAAGCACCTGCGGAGCCCACGGGGCCGGTGTCCGTGACGGTCGGCTACGACAAGACCGAGTTGGCGATGAACGAGACGGTGACCGCGACGGTGAACGTGACGAACAACACCGACGCGAAGCTGAACATGGTGCTGGTGACGCTGGGGATTCCGCCGGGGTTCGTGGTGATGGGCGAGGACTTCGCGCCGTATCTCGCGAACAACACGATGTCGAACTGGGAGACGACCGGCAAGCAGCTCACGCTGTACCTGCCGCTCCTGGCGCCGTCGTCGCAGCAGACCTTCCAGTACCGCCTGCTTGCGACGATGCCCGTGACCGCGTCCGACGGCGGCGGGCAGGCGTATCCGTACTACCAGCCCGACGCGAAGTCGTCCGTCGAGTCGACCACGTTCCACGTGGCCGCGCAGTAGAACTCCTTCAATCCGTGCCCGCGTCCGCTGCCCCCGCGTCGCCGCACTGGCTCGGCTTCGGCGGAGGCGGCGCCTCGGCCGGTCCCAGGTTCGCACGGTCGGCGCTGATCTCGATCCCCACCGAAACCGCGTTGCACGGGAGCTGCGGCGCGTCCTGGAGATCCGCACGGATATCCGCCGCGTTCTCGATCACCTTCTTGCCCTGCACGTAGATCGGGTTGTCCGAGCAGAGCCCGGCCTGCGCCATGTACGCGTCCACCGCCGCAAGCGCCTGCGTCCGGTACCACGTGCCGTTGACCGTGCCGAGCGTCACTCGCTGCCGATCGGCCGACAGCTCCAACGCGAGCACCGATCTCGCCAGCGCCATCTCGAACAGCGAGCCATCCGCCGTGAACGTCAGCGGCAGCCCCTCCGGCATGTGCGCCACCAGCACGTTGCCCGACACGTACGCCGAGTCGTCCACGAACAGCGGCTGGTTCCCCGGCGCCAGCGACGTCTGCAGAATCGACCACTCGTCGGTGCCGTCCCACTTCGTCGTCACCGCTTCGTGCGTGATCGGATCCCGGGTCCCCGCAGAGGCGTACAGCGCGAGCCACACCCGCGGATCGTCCGCCTCTCCGCTGTAGTGCCGCAGCTCGAAGAGCATCCCCTGTCGGCCCGTCGTGAAGTAGTAGTTCCAGATCTCCTCCAGATCGTAGGGCAGCGCGCCGACCTGGGAGAGCAGCCGGATCATCCCCCCGACGTTCCGGCCGAAGCTGTTGTCGCGCCCCAGCAGGCCGTCCTCGAGCACCGCGGCCGACGAGCCCGAGCCCTGGCACATCGACGGTGTCCCGCCGATTGCGGTGAGCAGGCAGTCCATGTCCAGCCCGATGGTCCGCCAGTCATCGGGTTTCTTCGGGCTCAGCCCCACGCGCAGCGTGCGGACCGCATACACGATGGGATCGAGCTCGGTCGCGGGGTCGCTCCCGGCGGGGGCACAGGGGGGACGCACCAGCCCCTGCTCCACGCACGGGTCGCAGGCCGCCGCCTCGGCTTCCGCATCCGCGAGAGCCTCCTCGACCACGTCCGGGTTCGCTGCGTCGACGTCTTCGGAAGCGATCGCATCGGGCTCGGAGACGACATCGGGCGTCGCATCGGCGGCGGCGTCGGAGTCGGTCGAGTACACGAGCAGCGATCTGTCATAGACCGAGCAAGTCACGGTGAGCGCGGCAGTTGCCGCGCCGATGATCCAGGCCAGAGCCATACGCTTCATTCGAACCGGATCCTGCCGAAGCGGCTGCTGCGGTGGAAGTTGCCCTGCTTGCGGATCGGCGACCAAGCCTGCGAGAGGCGCTGTCCGTCACGGAAGCTGTACACGTTGAGACGCCAGATGTCGCCCGCACGCGGAGGGAGCGGAGCGCGCACGCCCCGGAGCGACTCGAAGGGCAGGGCGAGCTCCACGCAGTAGAAGCTGCCGCGGTGCACATACGCTGCGCGCTCGATCCGGCTCGACCAGTCCGCGTGGCCGAAGGTCTTCTTGTCGCCTTCGCCCGAGATCGGCGTGTTGTAGTCGTCCCAGCGTGTGTCGAACACTGCGCCGGACGTGTCCACCTGCAGCTCGAAGTAGTCGCGGTTGTCCCGCGGGTCTCCGGGCTGCAGCATCAGCTCGATGGCAGAGGCCGCAGTCCAGAGCGCGGGATCGAGCGCGTCGCGCGGGAACGGGGACTTCGGCGCGCGATCGCGGACGATCACGCCCACGTACAGGTGGCGATCGTCCCAGAGCACACGGGCTGTCGCGGCCACCGGGTGGTCGGGCTGGAAGCGCCCTTCGCCCGCATCCACGAAGGGACCGAGAACCGTTGCGGTGGACCATGCGTCCTCGTCGAGGCGACCGTCGATTGCCGGCGGCGCAGCCACGCGTTTGACAACGGCAGGCTCTCCCGAGACGGTCCCGTCGCCCGCGACCCCGACACCGGGGGCAGCCCAGGACGGATCGGCCGCGCGGCAAGAGGCGAGGCACGCGCACACGGACAGGGCGACCGCGGGGCGAATCACGCCCGAGACATGGCACGCTCCTGCGCGCGAGGCAAAGGGATCGCGGGCGCGTTTGAACAGCGTGGGGTTGCCCGAAGCCCCCGTTGGCTGTTGAATCGCGCCATGATCCGCAGCCCATTGTCCACGAACGCAATCGCGTTCTCGGTTTCGCTGCCCATCGCAGCGTGCGGGGGCGCAGCCCCCCTCCCTGCCGACCCGGGGCCGGCTCCTGCTCGTTCGACGGTGTCGGTCGCGGCCCCGATCGCAGCAGCACCGGTGCATGCGGACGCATCCGCACCCACCCCGGTGGCGAGTGCTTCGAATACAGCCCTCGCTGTTCCCGAAAGCTGGGAGCCGCCCCTGAAGTTCGAGCAGGTACTGAGGGTGCCGGTCCGGTCGCTCACGCTCGGTCGCGCGCCGTTCGTTGCGGTGCTCTCGGATTCCGCGTGGATGCGGGACGCTCGGGGCTGGAAGGAGCTCGAGCTGACGGGGGCGGCGCGGCAGGAGGCTGGCGGGTCGGCGAACGTGGGGATCTATTTCGGACGCGACGACAGGCCGCGGCTGATGGGGTCGGTGCTGGACGACGGTCGCGGCAAGCCGGTGTACTGGCGGTGGAAGGGGAGCTGGGAGCGCGATCGGAAGGAGCTCGGGCGTCTGGCGGGCAATCCGATTGAAGGTCTGTACGGCGTGATAGGCGACGACGATCCCGAGGTGGTGTGCAAGGTTGGCGACGTGTGCATCGTCAAGCGGCGCACGGGTTGGAGGACCATCGCACCGGGGCAGGGCCTGGGGAGAATCCACCTTTGCCACGGTGACGCGTGGATGATCGACGGGGGCGGCGTGGCGCGGCTCGACGGGGACAAGTGGACGCGACTGCCGCCGATTCCCGAGGGGGCGGGCAAGGAGACCGGGTGGTGGGCCGATCCGCAGGGGACTACCGTGCGGGTGAGCGTGGCGTCGCTCGGAGTGATCCATCGGTATCGGGACGGGCGTTGGGAGAAGGAGTCGTGTCCGATCGCGGAGCCTGGAGCGATGTGGGGATCGTCGGCGCAGGATGTCTGGGTGGTTGGCAAAGGGGGAGTGGCGCACTTCGACGGTCAGGGGTGGCGGAAGGTGAAGGGACTCGAGGGGGGATATGCGCACGTGACGGGGCGAGGCCCGCAGGAGGTGTGGATTGGAGGGGACAGGGGACTGTGGGAGGGGAAGGGGGCATCGGCTTCCCAGCATCAGCCTTGAGACCGGCCGGGGCGCGGGCCACGACCGCGGCGCAGGGGCGTCGCGCCGCATTGACGCGCAGGGGCAAAGCTGCGTAGCTGGACGGCAAGCCCCGTCGCTCTTGGGAGGACGTGGCGAGATCGCAGGACTCCACGCCCCAACGGACATTGCAGAAGAGACGCCGCCTTGAGCTTCGACCCGACTACGTTCCTTCTTTCGACTTGGGGAAAGCGCCTGCAGGTGGCGGTGCTCCTCTCCACGGTGGCCCTGCTGTACTGGGCGCCGGACTCGCTCGCGCCCCGATTGCTGGCAGCGGCCGTGCTGGCTGCGACGAGCCTGCCGCAGCTGAGGAATTCGTCCCTGCGCCAGAGGCTCGCGTTCGCCGCCTTTCTCCTGAGCCTCCCCCTGCTCTTCTTCTCCGCTTCCGCGCCGGTCGGCCTGCTGGCCATGCTCGTGGCCGGATTCCTCATGCTCCGCCCTCCGGTCGTCCTCCCCTCGAATGTGGCCGAGCTCGGGGAGGGTGGAATCCGGGATCGGAGCCGGCACCGGTGGATAGCATTCCACGACATCGAGAAGGTGGACTACGACGATCCCAAGCTCGAGCTGAGGGGCAAGGGGAACAAGCGACTGGCCGCCTGGAGCCAGCCGCACGAGGCCCTGCCGATGCTCCGCGAGCTGGAAGCCGGTGTGCATGCCGCGCGCTCCGCGTCGGATCCCCTGCAACTCGGACGCGGCGAGCTGACCACCGAAGCCTGGCTGTCGAGCCTCGATCGCCGATTCCGAGGTGACTCCCAATATCGCTGTCCGGCCATCGCCGCCGACCAGCTCGCGGGCGCCCTCGGCAACACGGCGAATCGCTGCGATGTCCGCGCAGGGGCCGCTTTCGCCCTGCTCGCGAGCGATCCCGCAGCCGGCGCGGCAATCGTCCGGAACCTGCTCAACGCAAGCTCTCCGCCGCTCCTTTCCGCCGTCTGCGCCATGCTGTCGCCGGGAATCGCGGACGACGAATCCCTCGCAGAGGCACGCCGCTATCTCACGCGCGAGGAGAGAGCCGCGATCGACTCGTTTGCGAAGCGCTCCGCGCGGCCGCGGTTCCGCGTGGCGATCGAGCCTCCGGCCGACGAAGCGGTGGAGATCGAGGCCGAGGCGGGGGCGTCGCCCCATGCGTCGGAGCGACGTGTCTGACGGGGAACGAGTCGGGCGAACGGGCGAGGAAACGGCCGCGACACCGTTGCAGGGCAATCACGCTCTTGCCGTTCTCCCCTGGTGAATCAAGGTGTCTCGCAGCTCGTCGGACTGCATTGCCGTCTTCATCGCTGAAGCCCGGTTGCGCTCGAAGATCACCGGATCGACGCTTCCCTGGTACTTCACGGCCTCGACCGCCTGGTGGAACGCGGGGTCCGTGGCGTAGGCGTGGGCGAAGGCGCGATCGCTGGCGAGAGCGTTTTTCAAGGCCTGGTCGCTGCGGATGTCCATGCGATAGGCCGCGGACCTGCCCGCGCGGAAGTTGGTCATGATGGCGCCGTGCAGGGCCTTCGCGTCGGCGTCGCCCCGCTGCGCATCGACCATCACTCGCGTGGCGAGGCGCCCCGCCACGTGGGTCGTGGGGTCCTTCCGCGAGCCGATCACGGCGCACTTGCGCGCGTTCAGGTACTCCGAAGGAACGAGCCCGGGTTCGGACGTCGTCGCGATCATGAGAATCGCCATGTCGCGATTGTCGCGAACCAGCGCCTCATTGCGCTCGCGCCCCTCTGCGTTCCACTTCTTGATCGTGGAGTCGTAGATCGACGCCGTCATGCAGACCGCGGTCGCCAGGGGGCCCGCGGCGCCGCCGACGGGGCCGAGACGCGCCGCCTGGTGTGCGAGCGCCTCGACCGCGGCCTCCTTTGCGGCGGCCTTCGCGGCGCCTGCCAGGGCTTTGGCGGCTCCAGCAGGGCTCGGGGACTGGCGCCGCTTGACCTCTTCGTAGCGTTCGCCGGGGGGAGCGCACATGGCGCGGTGGGTGTTGGATGTACACGAAGTGACGCTGGACATGATGACCTCCTGATGCGGGCCTATCGGCCGCGGGGCCCCAACGGTTGCGGACTTTTTTTGGGGGGGGGGCAACTTGTGCCGGCGCCCGAAGCCGGAGGTCCAGGAAGAGGGCTCGAACGCTTGCGCTCGGGCGTCTCCGCGAGCATTGTGGCGGGGGCGCCGACCGGTGCGGCGCGATTCAAGCGGCGCTTGGGAGCTCGAACCAGAAGGTCGTTCCGAGGCCGGGCTTGCTGTGCACTCCGATGTCGCCGCCGTGCGCGCGCACGACCTCTCGCGCGATCCAGAGCCCCAGCCCTGCACCACCGGGCTCCGACCCCGGAGGGCGGAAGAACTTGTCGAAGATCTGGTCGTGATACGCCGGGTCGATGCCGCAGCCCGTGTCCTCGACTTCGAATCGAGCGGCGCCGGCCGCGGTCGCCGCGGCGAGCACCGTGACCTGCCCGGTGCTCGTATGACGAAGTGCGTTCCCGATCAGGTTCGTGAACACGAGCTGGAGGCGTTCTGGGTCCGCGGTGATGGAGTCGAGGCCGGTGGCGACATCGCCCTGGAGCCGGAGCCCCTTGTGCTCGGCGACCATGCGGTGAGGTTCCAGCGCCGCGGCGATCAGCTCCGAGACGGAGACGGCCTGGCGATTGAGCAGCAGACGTCCGCCCTCCATGCGTGCCAGATCCAGCAGATCCCCGAGCATTCCGCGGAGCCGATCGCAGTCTTGGCGCGCGGCGCCCAGGAGCTGGCTCTGCTTGTCGGTCAGCGGTCCAGCCACTTGCTCTTCGCACAGTCCGATGGCCATCTGCAACGACGTCAGGGGTGTGCGGAGCTCGTGCGCCACCGTGGACACGAGATCGCTCCGAAGCTGGTCGAAACGCTGCAAGCCGGTCACGTCGCGCAGCATCACGTTGACCCCTTCGACGCGCTCATCGTCGCCGGCGATGGGAGTTCCCCGCGGCAGCAGGACCGACTCCCCCTCCTTCGTGGCGATTCGAACGACCGGGTCGAAGCCGGACGGCGCGTAGTCGCCTCGCCCGGAGAGCACGTGATCGCGGGCACGCTCGATGGCCTCACGCACCGCGTCGGGCAGCGTGTCGAGGGCGTCCGCGGAGCCCGCGGCCTCACCCGTGGTGCTCGGACGGGAGGGCAGGCCCAGCAGCTCCACGGCAGCCAGGTTGGCGGTGGTCAGCGAGCGATCGGGGCGGAACACCAACACCGGGTCCGGAATGCTGTCGATGGCCGTTTGCAGGGCGTGCCGCAAGCGCAGCAGCCGCTCGACGGAGACGTCGTGGTACCGCTTGAGGCTGGCGGTCATGCCTGCGAACGTGCGGGTCAGCAGAGCGATCTGGTCGTGGCCCCGGGGCGCGAGGGTTACCTCGAAGTCCCCCTTCTCGACGCGCGCGGCGGCGTGTGTGAGGTCGTTCAGGGGCCGCGAGATCTGTCGCAGGAGCAGGGTGCCGGCGAGCCATGCGATCAGCAGCACGGTGAGCGGGCCTCCGATCATCGCCCACTCGGCGTGCCGCGCCAGCACCTCCATCTCGCGAGCGCGCGCGCGCACGTGCTCGTCGTGGAACTCCCCCAGCACTCTCAGCCGCTCGCGCAGCAGCACCTGGGCGGGCAGCACCTCGTCGAGGTAGATCGCCTTCCGCGTGTCGGTGCGCGCCGCGAGACGCGGCGCGAACGTGGTGAACGCGTCCCAGCGCTCGCGCACGGCGTGCGCCACCGGACCCTCCGCGTCGTTGACCGCCTCACGCTCGTGAACGTGGAGCTTCTTTTCGAACTCCGCCCGTGAGGTTTCCCACTGCCGGCTCCAGCCTTCGTCGCGTCCCAGGACCATCGACGAGAGAACCGAGTCCATTCTCTCGAGATCCTCGGCCATCTGGTGCACCACGATGGCGTGGCGGTAGTTGCGGCCGAGGATGAGCCTGGCCTGGTCGTCGAGCCGGCGCGTGGCGACGAAGGCCGCCACCATCGCGCCGATCAAGGCGAGGGCGAGGGGGAGCTGCGCGAGCAGGAGCTTGGTACGGAGATTCATGACGAAGGGTTCCGCGTGCTGCCGACCGAGGGTTGCCGAGATTCGAGCGGGCTGCCAGGGAATTGGGCGTTTTCATCCATCCGCAGTCGCAATACAGAAGGGGGGCATGACCCAGTCCGAGACTGCCATGCGCGTGCTGGTCGTGGATGACGAGCGCAACATCCGAACCACGCTCGTGATGTGCCTCGAGTCCGCCGGTTGCGTCGTCGAAGACGCGGCCGACGCCGAAGCCGCCGTGGCAGCCGCGGCACGCAGCGCGTTCGATCTGGCCTTCGTGGACCTGCGCTTGGGAAAGACCTCCGGGCTCGATCTCATTCCGAGGTTGCTCGCCGAGCGACCCGAGATCGCCATCGTCATCATCACGGCGCACGCGAGCTTCGACTCCGCCGTGGACGCCATTCGCCGGGGGGCCGTGGACTACGTGCCGAAACCCTTCACGCCGGCGCAGATCCGGCACGTAGTCGATCGGATTCGCGAGCGGGCGACGATGCGCCATCGCGTGCAGAACCTCGAGGAACGCCTGCGCGAGCTGGTCCCGGAGGCCGACCTGAAGCCGCGCAGCCAATCGATGCGTGACGCCCTCGACATGGCGGCCCGGGTCGCCATCGCGCAAGCACCGGTGCTGCTGCGCGGGGAGAGCGGCACGGGCAAGGGGGTCGTCGCGCTCACGATCCACGCACAGAGTCCCCGGCGTGATCACCCCCTGGTGACGATCAACTGCCCCACGCTCTCCGAGGAGCTGCTGGCCAGCGAGCTGTTCGGCCACGTGCGCGGAGCGTTCACCGGGGCGACGCGCGATCAGGCGGGTCGCGTGGAGGCAGCCGAGGGCGGCACGCTTTTCCTCGACGAGATCGGCGAGATCTCGCCCGGACTCCAGGCCAAGCTCCTGCGGTTCCTGCAGACACGGGAGTTCGAGCGCGTGGGCGACAGCCGCACGCGACGAGCCGACGTCCGGATCATCGCCGCGACCAACCGGAATCTGGAGGAGGACGTGCGCCACGGCCGGTTCCGGGAAGACCTGCTCTTCCGCCTCAACGTCGTCGAGATCACGCTGCCGCCGCTGCGGGAGCGGCGCGAGGACATCACGGCGCTGGCACGCCATTACCTCGCGTTCTTCGCCCGGTCCGCCAGCCGGGCCGCTCCGGAGCTGTCCGAGGCCACCGAGCAGGCGCTGCTGCGTTACGGGTGGCCCGGCAATCTCCGCGAGCTTCGGAACGTGATGGAGAGGGCGATCATCCTGTGGCCTGCGCCGCGGCTCGAACCGCAGGCGCTGCCGGAGCGCATGGCCGACTGCGCACCCGGTGGGCCCAGCCTTGGTGGCGACTTCACCATCGAGGACATCGAGCGCGAGCACATCCTTCGCGTGACCACTCGCCATCCTTCCGCGGAGGACGCCGCCCGGGTGCTGGGCATCGACGCTTCCACGCTCTGGCGCAAGCGCAAGCGCTACGCCCAACCCTGACTCCCCCCTGCCGTCGTCGCCGCACACGTCCTCACCGGGCCGGCTTCCAGGCGCGCACGGCGAACGGTACGCCCGCGCCGGTCATCCAGCTGCCGCACGCCGTCGTCCCGTCATACGTCCCAAAGAGGCAGTTGCGATCGCTGCTCAGCAGGACCTGGAAGCTGTTCATGCGGAATCCGTTTGCATTCAAGTACAGGTAGAGCTTGCCGCTGGCGCCGACGTTGAGCGTCTGGAGCTGCGCCACCGTCGGCAGCTGCCAGTCCGCGTAGCCGCCGTCCCGCATCGCCTGCACGTACGGAATCGCCAGCTCGTAGGTCGTGTACGGGTTGGGTTCCCCGCCCGCCATCGACGGCATCGGGATCTTGCGCTGCCACATCAGGTTCGAGCGCGTGTCGATGATCAGGTTGTCGTCGGGCAGCAGCGGGCTCGGCACATAGGAGCGCTGCTGCGCGAGGTTGGTGTCGAGAAGGTTCAAGTAATGAACTGCCATGCTCGAATCCGTGGGCGTCTGTGCGTGGTAGGTCTCGACCACGAGCGCGACGGCGATTGTCTGGATTCCACGGTAGTAGTCGAGCTGGGCATTGGTGGGCCGCAGGTATTCGTTGGTGAGGAAGGTGGGATAGCCGGGCACGCGCTTCGCCACCATCGACGACCACAGCGGCACAAGGCCCGTGACTCCCGCGGTGTCCACCAGCGTGTTGTGGATTTGGAAGAGCGCGGGGAGCACGTCCGACTGAACCTTCTCCTGAAGCAGCCGGATCTCCTGGCTGTGATCCGTCGTCGGATCGGCCTGCGTGAGCCAGATCAGACGCTGAAAGGTTCCCTGGATGTTCGCCACGGGCGCCTGGAGGATGCGCGCTCCTGTCTCGTAGTTGGCCTTGTCGGTGGCATCGAGGATCTCGGTCTTGGCTTGATCGACCTGGGTCGAGAGACCCGTCAGTTGGGTCTGGATCCCCTGGAGCAACTGCGTCTGCTTCTCGAGCTCCGTCTTCAGCTCGCCGAGATCCTGGCCCTCGTCCGGCATTCCGAGGGACTTCATCACCCAACCGGCTGCTTCGCCCCCGGCCTTGCCCGCCGCGCCCTTGATCAGCGCCATCGCGAGCTCCATGGCCAGATCGGTGCCCACCTCGGCCGGAGTCACCGGCACCGGGCTCGAGAGCGACGATGCGACTGCCTCCTCGGTATCGCCGGAAGGCGCGGTGGAGGGATGGGTCGCGCTGGTGACGGGCGCGGCGGCGAGCTCTTCTGCACTGACCTGCGTCGTCTGCGAAGACTCGGTGGGCTCCGAGCCCCCCTCTGCCGCGTCGGCCGCGGCGAGGGCGCAACCAAGGGGAGAGAGCGACTGCATCATGGTCGCAGCGAGAAGGATGGGGCCCAGCACGCGGGAGCGGAAGGAAAGCTTCTTCATGACCAGTCTCCGAGGGTGTCGGCTGCGAGGTGTTCGCAGCCGCGTCGAGGGGCGTCCTCGACTTGCTGCGCGACCCAGAGCATCGGTCGTGCCATCTCAAAATGCCGCTGCGATCCGATCCCCGCGGGCAGCGGGGCTTGCAGGATGCAAGATCGGCTGCGCGGCGCTTGCAGGATGCAAGACGGCCGTCCAGCCCCCGCAAGGCGCCAGGCCGACCGCGCATCGCGCCGAGGAACGCGCTGTCATCGCTTCGGACAGCGGGCCGGCGCGATGACGTTGCCTTTGGTCCAGGATGAATCGATGAAGGGATGAGAGAAGGAGGGGTGGAAGCCTTCTGCTTCTCACGGTCCGACGTAGTCGAACACCCGGTATACCGTACCAAGAGACAGGATGACGCGAGGCTTGCCGCCGTTGTCCACGACCGAGTAGCTCCAGGGAATGTCGATGTTGACGGCACCCTTGCAGATCGTCGTTTCTTCGATCGACGTTCCGCTGGGCTTCCACTTCTTGAGCTCGGTCTGCTGATCGGCGTTGCTCGAGAAGATGCTCGCGAGCTCGACCTGGTGGTAGTCACCCATCAGAGCGGAGATGCGAATCGTGGTTGCGATGTTGAAGGAGGCGCAGGCTCCGCCGCCGTACTGGTACTGCGTGAGGTGGTAGACGCCCGGAGTGAGCGCACCTCCCTTCGGAGCTGGCACGGTGGCCGTGGTCGGGCAGGCGGGGGCGGGGCCCGTGTTTGCGAGATCGGTGCAGGACGTCCCCGCATCCCCGGAGCTTCCTCCCTTGCTCGAGCCGCCGCCGGTGCCCGCGCTGCCGCCCGTGGCTCCAGCGCCAGAGCTCCCGGCATCTCCGCCCGCACCCGAGGCCCCGCCGGAACCCGCGGCGCCTCCCGTTCCGCTGTTGTCGTCCATGCAGCAGAGCACTCCGCCCTGCTGGTCCGGGTGGGACTTGACGACGTTGAGGGCCTCCTTCTCGGTGTCGGTTCCGCAACTCCACGCATTGTCGAGCGCCGGGTACTTGCCGAGGTGATTGCACCAGTCGCCGCAGTCGCCGTCGTTGCGGAGCCCCTTGCACAGGTCGTGAGAAGACATGATCAGCGGGGCGCACTTCTGCTGTGCGGTGGGGTTCGAGCTGAAGTTGCAGCCCAGATCTCCGCACCCGAACAGATCGTTGGCGGAGTTCTGTCCGGTGCTGCACTCGAACGCACCCGTGGACGACATCTGCGTCGTGAAGAAGACGGGGCTCGTGGCTCCGTCCATGACCCCGAGACATCCCTCCTTGTTCCGAAGCAGGACGTCATCGCGGCCATAGCACACGTGCCATCCCGGCGCGCAGAGGTCCGAGACCGTGCAGCCCACGCCGGCGGCGTTGACCCCGTCATTTCCCGCCTGGCGATTGCACCCGGGAGGCATGTCGAAGATTCCTGGCTGATCCCACGCACCGTTGCAGGCCGCGATGAACTGGTACTTGAGCATGTCCGCGAAGCCTTCGCGCGTGCCGTCTGCACAGCCCGCCGGATTCACGCCGGCCCCCGCGCTTCCGGCTGCTCCCGCCTCACCGCCGGAGCCGGCATCCCCCGCGGCGCCCGCAGCACCTCCTTGACCCGCCTGCCCGGCGACCCCGGCGGAGCCCGCAGCTCCTGCTTGACCCGCCTGCCCCGCGGCCCCGGCGAGGCCGCCTTGCCCCGACGCACCCGCGGTTCCTCCGGCGCTGCCAGCGGTCCCGGCGCTCGAATCCGCTCCCGCGTCCGCTCCCCCGGAGCCGGCGACTACCTCGTTCGAATCATCGCTTCCACCGCAGCAAACCATCGCAATGCAGCAGGCCAAAGCAAGCCCGGGTCCCAGGACTCTCTTCATGTCGCCTCCGAAGCAGGTGCGCTGAGCGCAGGTCGAATGGACCGGAAGCCTACGACCCTTCGCGCGCACTTGCCACAATGGCATTCGCTGCTTTGCCGCTCCCCTAGTCTCGTTTCCTGGATTGCTAAACCCTCCCCCGCGGTCCGTCTCCATCTCACCAGAAGGTCGGAGAGCCGTTCCGTCAGCGCCCCGCGACGACTCGTCTGCTCGCCCGTGACTTCGAAGCCCACGCGAGCGCAGGCGACTCGACTGCTACCCACGACCCCCAGCCCGCGAGCGTGGCGACGACCAGCGCCGGGACCGCGGTCGCCGCGAGACTCGTCCAAGAGGGCGCACCGCCTGCGGCCGGGATCCATGTGCTGCACAGCTCGATGGTGAGCTGATGATACAGGAAGAACCCGTAGCTGACGACTCCGAGGAAGCTCAGCGGCGCGAGCGCGAAGCGTGCGCGGCCGCCTGGCGGAAGCAGCGCGCAGCCGAGCACGAGCGCGGTCAAGGCGAGGGAGACGAGCACGTAGGCAGGGCCGCCGCCTCGATGTGGCCAGGTCAGCCGATCGAGGGGGGCCGCGAGGGCGAGGGTGCCGAGGGCGAGGGCCGCGACAGTCCATGAGGCGCGACGGGCCGGGGCCGAATTGCGCAGGCGGGAGTGGGCGACGGCGGCAGCGAGGCCGAGCACGAACTGATCGATTCTGCACACGGCCCAGCGTCGCTGAGAGAGCTCGAGCAAGCCCGCGGGGGCCTGCGGGCCGAGGGCGTAGTCGTGCAGGACACCCCGCAGGAGCCAGACTGGAACGCAGACGACGAGGGCGACGGCGGCGAGGCGGGCGAGGCGACGAAGAGGTTCGTGCGACGAATCATCCCGCGCGAGGAGCCGTCGTGCGAGCCACGGAGCGGCGAGGTAGAAGTGCGTCTCGGTGGTGAGGGACCACGACGCGCCGATGAGCACGATGCCGCCGGGGCTGAGGTAGCCCTGGAGCACGAGGGCGTGGACGGCGAGGGAGGCGGGCAGGTGCGGGGCGTGGAGCAGGGCGGGGCGGGCCAGCAGGTGCACGAGCACGGCGAGGTAGAACGCGGGCAGGATCCGCGCGGCGCGACGCAGGAAGAACTCCCGCGCGGGGCGCACTCGTCCGCGGTCGTGGTCGCGCACGAACCCCATGCCGAGGGTGAAGCCCGAGAGCACGAAGAACAGGTCCACGCCCCAGTGGCCGTGCTCGAGCAGCGATTGGAACCACGCGACGGTCCAGGCGGGCAGGGAGCTGGAGGCGTGCTCGATCACCAGCGGGCGGAATCGGTCGCCGAGGTGCTGTACGAAGACGGCGAGCACGGCGCAGGCGCGCAGGACGTCGAGGGCCGGCACGCGGGACGAGGAGGGTTCCGGCGCGCGCGGGGCAGGGAGCACGGGCGCGTGGTGGCATGGGGGCCGGCGGAGTTCAAGCGCAGCGCCGGGGTGCGTGACGGATGTCGGCGCGCTACAGTCGGTGCGTGCTGTTCGGGATCTCCTGGGGGGAGTGGCTGGTTCTGGTGATCGTGTTCGCGATCGTCGTCGGCTCGCCGCGGGTGCGGGAGGCGGTGGGCGGATTCGTGCGAGGCGTGCGGCGGGGGATGCGCGACGACGATCCGGGAATCCGTGCGCGGGTCCTGGACGCCCCGGAGCGGCGAGCGCCGGGCCGGACGGATGCCGGCACGCGTCACGAAGGGTGAGCCGCGAGGCGGGGCCGGAGTGGATGACCCGCGGTCCTCGGTTGTGGTAGACCGACGCGGTGTTCGACCTGACCTGGCCGGAGGCGGCGTTCACCCTGCTGCTGTTCCTGCTCGTGACGATCCCGCTCGGGTTGCCGCGTCTCGGCGATCTGATCGGTGACTTCCTGTATGGCTACCGTGGGGGGAGTCGTCCTGCCGCGGCACCGGTCCAGCCGGAGGCCCCCCGGGATGGCGACGGCGCACCTCATGATCCCGGCTCGTCGGATGCGACCTGAAGCTTGCCGTGCGCGCGTCCGGACCGATGGGCAACATGCCCGTCGCCGCGGGACAACTCCTGCTAGACTCGGCGCGCCGTGACATCTGTGGACGGGAGCGACGGACTGCCAATGCGCGAGGGAGAGCCTGCGATCTACGTGACGCACGAGGCGAGCCGCCTCGCGTCGATCGCGATTGCCCTGCGCGATCGGGGGTTCGAGGTGGTGGATGTGCCCGCCGTGGCGCTGGCCGATCGCGCCTTGCTGCAGAAGCCGGCCGCGATCGTGGTCGATGCGTCGCAGCCCGGGACGCAGGATGCGCTGGACCGGATCGAGGCGGAGTCCGGTCACTCGATCCCGGTGGTGGTTGTCGGTACCGGGAGCGCCGAAGCCCCTTCCACGCTGCGTGTCGAGGGGCGCCCCTTCTTCGCGTCGGCGACGAACGTGGATGCGGTCGTCGCGGAGCTCGAGCGCCTGTGCTCCGGCGCGCGCTCGAGGCACTCCACCGAGGCTCCGCCGTTGCTCGATTCGATGCCGGCGATGGCGGGGCCGGACCTGGTCGGCAGCCTGCTCCCCGTCCCGTCACCCTCCGGGCTCCCCTCCGTGGCTCCGCAGTCCAGCTCCGCTCCGCCGGGTCCCGCATCTCTGACCCCCGGCTCCGATCCCTCCGTGTGGATGCACGGACCCCTGGCCGGTCCGACGAGCATGAGCGCCGCGCTCGAGCGTCTCCTGGCCGAGGCCGAGCAGCGGATCATGACGGAACATGTTTCGTCATCCGACATACCGTCTCCCGACGAAGAGGTGGACGGCCTGCTTCCGCCTGACGTGCTTGCCGCGCTCGACGAGCCGCTCGAAGCGCCGTTGCAGCCGGCATCGTCGGCGGACGCGCCGAGCGTGCGCACCCCTACGGGCACGGGGACCGGGGCGCAGCGCACGCATGGTGAGCGGCACACGGGCACGGGAGCCACGAACGTGCGCGGGGCGACGGCGGCCGGGACGCACGAGGAACGACTGGTCGAGACGGGGGAGTACGAGGCGGGCGACGACGAGGAGGACGAGGTTGCGCCCGGGGAGAAGGCGCCGGACGTGGGCGCGGAGTCCGGGGACGACGAAGGGCACGACCAAGAGCACGACGAAGAGCACGACGAAGAGCACGACGAAGAGCACGAGGACGAAGCGGAGCGGCCGACCCCACTGCCGATCGCGGCGTTTGCGCGCGGCGATGCTCCGACGCGTCCTCCGAGCCACGGTCCGCCGAGGGTGCCTCTCGATGGCCGGTTGCCGCCTGGCGTGCCGCTGGAGGGGTCGGATGCAGAGGGTTCGTTAGACGAAGCATCTGACGAAGACGACGAGGGGACGCCGACGCCTGCGCCTGCGGCGCTGCTGGGCCCGCCTTCGCTCGGGTCGTCGATGGCGCCGGTCTCCTCCCCCATTCCGCCCATCCCGCCGTTGCCGCCCGTTCCGCTGATCCAGTCGATCCCGCTTCCGGTGGCCTCGACGACGAAGGCGGAGCATCGTCCAGCGCTGCCCGTTGTCCCTGCAGCCCAGGTCGAACGGCTCGCGCCCGTGGCCTCGCCTGCGGAGTCTCCCGAGCCTGCCGCGGTCCCGTCGGGTCTGCCCGAGGTGCTCTCGCCGCAGTACGACGGGCTGCGGGTGTTGGCGGGGTGCATCGCGGCGCGGGCTACGCTCACGCTGTGTTTCGAGGAAGGGAGCGCGTTGCGTCGCGCGGTGTTGCGCGATGGGGACTTCGTAGCCTGCTCCTCGAGCGCGCCCGAAGAGTCGCTCGCGTCGTTTCTCGTGGCGCGGGGTGATCTCACCAAGGAGATCGGCGTGCGGATTGGAGCGCGGTTGCCGCCGTTCGGGCGTCATGCGGCCGCGGCGCTGATCGCCAACGGCCACCTTGCGCAGGACCAGCTCTGGCCGGTGCTGCGTGCGCACGCCGAGTGGATGCTCGGGAAGATGGCGCAGACCAGCTCCGGCGTCTGCGCGGTCGAGCGCGAGCCCCCCGGTCGGCTCAAGGCCGAGCCCGCCGTCTTCGGAGGCGCCACGGGAGCCGAGGTCCTCGTCGAGGTCGCCCTGCGGGTAATCGCACCGTCCGACGCGATCAAGCGTCTGGGCGGCCCCAAGGCGCGCCTCGCCGAAGGGCCTCGCCCGGAGCTGCTCGCCGAGTGCGCACTGGCGGAGCACGATCGCAACGCCGTCAGCGCGGCAGCGGGGTCGAGCGTGCGCGAGGCGATCGCAACGTCCGGACGTGACGACCTGGCGCCGGTGCTTGCGGCGATGGTGGAGCTGGGTGTGCTGCAGGCCCTTGCTGCGGTGGGTCGCGACAGTGTCCCGGCAGACCACGCGGAGCTGGATCGGCTCGATGCGGAAGCCGTGCGGCGTCGGGTCCTGGCGCGCATGGATGTCGTGCAGGAGGGGGACTACTTCGAGATCCTCGGGGTCTCCCGGCAAGCGACGAGCTACGAGATTCGCAGGGCCTACCTGGAGATGCGCAGGGCGTTTGAACCGTCGAGGTTGCTGACCGCAGCGACGGCGGATCTATCCGACGACGTGCAACTGCTGCTCGAGGTGGTGGAGGAGGCGTGGGAGGCGCTGCGCGATCCGGCTCGCCGAGGGCGTTACCTGGCCGCGTTGCAGGCGCGTCCCCCGCAGTGACGAGGGCGATCCCGGACTTCGCGCGCTTCCGAATTCTCTCGCAACCGGAGCAACGGTTCGGTATCGAGGAAGCGTCCTGCCGACGTCCCGGGCATGGCCTCGGATGCGGCGGGGGAGGTTGCTCCGATGAGGTCAGCTCTTCGCTCGATCGATACTTCCGTGTTCTTCGCCAGGGCGTTGCTGGCGATCGCCACGCTCTTCACGCTGTTGGGCATGTCCGCGAGCGCCAGCGCGCAGCAGTCCACGTTCTACCTCGACCGCCTCGACATCGGTAACTACCCCGAAGACGGCTTCGCGGTGTGGCGGCCACGGCTTCACGAGCGCACGCGCTTCTTCGGCCAGTTCGCGCTCGGCTACCAGCTTCACCCGCTGCGCGGCGCCACGGTGGCGCCGGAGGTCTCGCGCGATCCGGACAACACGCCGAATCCCGTCGGACATCAGCTCACTGCGTACATGCACGCTGGCGTCGAGATCATGAACCGGGTGGGCTTCGACGTCGGCGTGCCGGTCGTGGCGTATCAGAACGGCGACACACCTTGCGTGCGCGAGAGCAGCTGCCAGGGGACCGACGTCGATCCCACGGTCCCCTCCGACGTGCGGCTGGGCGCTCGCCTCCTGCTGTTCCGGGACAACACCAACCGGTTCCATCTCGGGCTCGCGGGCAACGTCTGGATCCCGTCGGGCAACCGCTACTCGTTCACCTCCGACGACCGCGGTCACGGTGCCGTGCGGGTCCTGGCCGAGTACGACTTGAAGCCCATCATCATCGCCGTGAACACCGGCGTTCACTTCCGGCCGGACCAGTCGCTGAACCGTCTGTACATCGGCCACGAGCTCATCTGGGCCGCGGGTGCGTTCCTGCCCATGCGCGACGGCAAGGTTCGGGTGGGAGCCCAGCTCTTCGGCTCCACGGGACTCGGAAGCTCGCGCGGGCACACCACCTCGACCGGAGCGAACACCCCCCTCGAATGGCTCGGAGAGATCCGCTTCGCGCTCGATCGCGAGCGTGCAGGTTGGTTCAGCGCGGGCGCCGGAACGCGCCTGAGCAGCGGCTACGGCGCGCCCGACCTGCGCGTGCTCGCCTCCGTCGGCTACGCCTTCGGCATCAGCGACACCAACCCCAACGCCCCGGGCCGTCGCTACGAGTGGAAGCGCGAGAAGGAGCCCACCAGCATCGACACGGACAAGGACGGGATCCCCGACGAGCTCGACCAGTGCCCGACGGTGCCCGAGGATCGCCAGCCGCCCGACGACTCCGACGGCTGCCCGGCGCCTCCGGATCGCGATCACGACGGCATCCCCGACGAGTCGGACAAGTGTCCCGATCAGGCGGAAGACAAGGATGGAGTCGATGATCTGGACGGCTGTCCGGAGGACGACTTCGACGCCGACGGCATTCCCGACGGGAGCGATGCATGTCCGCGCGAGCCCGGGGTCAAGTCCGACGACGCCAAGAAGAATGGCTGCCCGCAGTTCATTCGTCGCATCGAGGGCTCGACCGAGATTCAGATCCTCAAGAAGGTGGAGTTCGCCACCGCGAGCACGGCGATCCTTCCGAACAGCTATCCGATCCTCGACGAGGTCGTGAACCTCCTGAAGATCAACGCTGAGATCAAGAAGGTCTCCGTCGAAGGACACACCGACAGCCGCGGCGCGCGCGACATGAACATGCGCCTGAGCCAGGGACGCGCCGAGAGCGTGATGCGCTACCTGATCCAGCACGGCGTCGCCGCCGCGCGCCTCAGCGCACAGGGCTTCGGCCCCGACCGTCCCCTCGACACCAATGACACCGACCCGGGACGTCAGCGCAACCGCCGCGTCGAGTTCCACATCGTCGAGTAGCCTCTCCCCTCCCGCCCTCCGCTCCCTCCCGCTTCAACCCCCAACTCCCCGCGATCCCCCACCGGGGATCGCGTGGCGCATCCGCTGCGTCGCACGCCTCGGCCGCGTTCCCGTGACGCGCGCGAAGACTACCGACAGGTGATCGCCCGGCCCCACAGCTCGAGTGCACGCGTGCCCGCGAGTCCCAACACGATGCCGTGTTCCTGACCCACGGCTGCGACGCCCTGGCCTGCGTTGCCCTCCCCGGACACCGTTACCGCGTCTCCGATCGCCGACAGCGACGGCGACAGCGTCTGCATTCGAACCGCGCGCTGACCCTGCTCACCCTCGGTCCACACCAGCAGCCAACCGCGGCCATCGAGCGATGCCACCGCCGGAGCGATCGCCGAGCCACCGGGACCGCCGGCCGGAAGCGTCCAGCCCGAGTACCCCGTCGCGGCGCCTCCCAACTCGGCCCGAGCCAGCCGAACCCCCCACTTGTCGTCTTCCGGACCCCGGAAGGCAAACGCCATGAGCAACGATTGCCCGCTCCACGCGAGCGACGGCGTTCCGACCTTGCCGTCCACATCGGGGACCGACGAAGCCCCGCCTGCGGACTCGGCGCCTGGCTCGAGCCAGCCGAGGTGGATGGCGCCGCGACTCCTCCACGCGACCGCGGTCTTCGATCCGGCTGCAGCGTGGACGCGGACCGCTTCGGCCGTCCCCTCGGTCTTCCACGCTTCGCGAGGGCCGCGACCGTCGGACTCCGCGATCGCAATCGCGCCCTTCTTCCACCGCAACACCTTCGAGGCGCCCGGAATCAGCAGCGACTGATCGTCACGCATCCCCGCGCCGCGTCCGTGCGCTTCGAACCCGAACCCGCCCTCCTTCTCCACGGGTATCACCCGGCTCACCTTCGCAGCCTTCTTGCTGAACCGATCCGACACCGCCAGGGTCGTCAGATCGATCACCAGTCCCGAGGCCGTGGTGCCGTCGGTCGCGAAGCCCACGGCTGCGAGGGGACGGCTCGTGTGCACGCGCACCTCGATCGGTACGTCCTTGCTCGCGCGGGGCGCGAGCAGGGTCGGTTCGCCCGACGGCTTGCAGGCGCCCGAGAGTTGGGGTGGAGGGACGGCAGGGGTTGGAGCGACAGCGGACGAAGCGGGGGGCGGGGCGGAGGATGCGACGGGGGTGGTCGAGGACGGAGCCGACGCGGCGGGCTGGGGCGCAACGGGAGTGGAAGACGCGGCGGCGGCCGCGGCAAGTAGTTCGGAAGACGAATCAATGGGTGCGGAGGACGGAGCTTGCGAGCGCTGCGGCCGAGGGGCCGATCGTCCGGCGAGCGCGAGCGCGATCCCGACCAGGGGGATGGAGAGGCCGCCGACGACGCAGGCGGTGGCGGCGATCCGTTGCCCCCGGCTCAGGGAGCGGAAGAGCCCGGCGCCATCGGTGAACACCGATCGCCCGAAGGGGAGCGCCTTGTCCCATGCGGCGCGCACCGGCGCGGCGACTTCGTCGATCCGGTCCTTTGCCGACCGCACGGGGACGAGCAGCGGCGCGCTCAGGTCCTCGCCGGTCTCGAGCGGTGACACGGGGGGAGGCGCGAGGGAGGGGGGCACGAGATCGAGGG
>JAKLDZ010000380.1 GCA_022703255.1 Myxococcota bacterium
CAGTGCGATCCGGGCCTGCTGCAGTGCGTGGCCCAGACCCCCGGGGATCCTTCCACCAACACCGTGGTCTGCGTCGGCTCCTCGCTGCCCGCCAAGGAGATCTGCGACGGCATCGACAACGACTGCGACGGCTTCGTGGACGAGGACCCCGACGGCGCGGGGCCGCAGCACCTCGACGGTGTGGGCGATCCGTGCGGAAGCGGCGAGTGCGGAAGCGGGGTGATGCAGTGCAAGAACGGGCAGCTCGCGTGCATCACCAACGCCTCGGGCAAGCAGGAGATCTGCAACGGCAAGGACGACGACTGCAACGGCATCATCGACGAGCCCACCTACGATCCGGAAGAGAAGAAGTACGTGTCGTCGTCCTGCACGTGCACGTTCTCGTACAGGGGAACGGCCGCGGCAGACGGGAAGTTCACCTGCGCGGAACTCGGGTTCACCGGCCCCTTCGACGGTGCGTTCGAACGCGCCTGCGGCATGAATACCGGCGAGTGCTCCCCGGGGAAGCAGAAATGCGCGTGCTCCCGACCGTCCTGCGTGGCCACGGCGGCCGGCGACTTCACGAAGACGGTCACCGGCACGCTCGGGTGGTGCTCGGGCGAAGGCTACGTGGGGTCCGCGACCGAGATCTGCGACCAGAAGGACAACAACTGCAACGGCTTCGTCGACATGGACGAGCCCGGCATCACCGGCAACCAGCTCTGCGCGGGCGGCCTCGCACCTCCGCACTCCGGCTTCTCGTGCGTCATGGGAAGCTGCGAGCTGAGCGGCTGCGAGCCGGGTTGGACCAAGTATCCTCCGAGCACGCCGCAGACCGATGGGTGCAACTGCCCGATCGACGCCGACGACCAGAAGGTCGCGAAGAACGACTCGTGCGCGACGGCCACGGACCAGGGGAGCATCGTGGATGTCGGCAGCCAGCCGAAGGTGGTCCAGGGCACGCTGTCCTCGGATGCCGATGTCGACTGGTACGCGATCACCGCCACGGACCAGAACGAGACGCCTGTGAACAACTCGTTCTGGGTGAAGGTCGAGTTCCAGTCGCCCGACGGCAACCCTGCCGACGAGTACCAGTTCGAGCTGATCCGCAGTGTTGGCACCGGGGATTCGTGCGATGGCACCAAGGCGAAGTCGGAGCTCACCTCGTATGACTGGTGCGCGAACAGCAACACCTCGACCGGCGCGGCCAACGCCGACTCGACGGCGAAGTACCGGCTCAAAGTCTTCCGCAAGACCGGAGCCACGCCCACGTGCAAGCCGTACAAGCTGAAGGTGTCGAACGGCGGTGCTTCCGCCGGCTGCCCGGCCGACGACGGATGCGGGACCTGACATGGCCTTTCCTGGCTCACGAGCGTCAGCCGTCCTTGACACCGGGGGATGGCTCGCGTCATACCGTTCGGCGCGCAAGATGCGCATGCGCCCGTAGCTCAGTCGGATAGAGCAGCGGCCTTCTAAGCCGCGGGTCCCGCGTTCGAGTCGCGGCGGGCGTGCCGAAGTAGTGGGGGCCGCGGATCGAGTTGCCACGGCCCGTGACAGAACGAGGCCTGTCTCGACGCCCCATGCCGCAGACCCGCGCTCCAGGATTGGCCGCCCACGAATCGTGCGATCTGCCGCGCTTTCGTGCTACCATGCCGACCCCGAACGACCATGCGACTTCTCATCGCCGACAGCCTTCACACCTTCGCGATCGAAGAGCTCCGACACCTCGGTGTCGAGGTCATCTACGAACCCGAAATCGATAGCGACTCCCTCCCCAAGGCCCTCGCCAACGTCGGCATCCTCGTGGTCCGATCCAAACGGGTCTCCGCAGAAGCCATCGCCGCATCCCCCGCCCTCAACCTCATCGTCCGCGCGGGCCACGGCATCGGCAACATCGACGTCGCCGCCGCCAGCAGCCGCGGCATCTACGTCGCCTCCTGCCCCGGCAAGAACGCCATCGCCGTCGCCGAGCTCACCATGGCCTTCCTCCTCGCCCTCGACCGCCGCATCCCCGATGCTGCTCGCAGCATCAAGGAGGGGCGCTGGGAGAAGAGCTGCTTCTCCCGATCCGACGGCCTCCAGGGCAAGGCGATCGGCATCATGGGCATGGGAGCCGTCGGTCGCGAGGTCCTCGCACGCTCCCGCGGCTTCGGCTTGCAGCCCTACGCCTGGTCCCGCTCGCTGTCCGTTCACAAGGCCCGCGAGATCGGCGTCATCCCCTGCTCCTCTCCCGAAGAGCTCGCCTCCAAGGTCGACATCCTCACGATCCACCTCACCGCCAACGATCGCACCCGCGGCATCGTCTCGCGCGAGGTGCTCGAGGCGCTCCCCAACAACGCCATCTTCATCAACACCGCCCGCGGCGAGCTCGTGGACCACCAGGCCCTGCTCGACGTCGCCCGCGAGAAGAACCTCCGCGTCGGCATGGACGTCTACCCCGACTTCCCCCATGTCCCCGTCGGCAAGTTCGAGCCGCCCCCCTTCGACCCCTCGGTCCTCTGGTACGGCACGCCTCACATCGGCTCCCAGACCTCGCAGTCGCAGGCCGCTGTCGCTGCGGAGACCGTGCGCATCGTCCGCTCCTTCCTCGTCGAGGGCAACGTCCCCAACGTCTTCAACGTGCGCGCCGGCTCCCGCGCTCGCTTCCAGCTCGTCGTCCGCCACCTCGACCGCGTCGGCTCCCTCGCCAACATCCTCAACGTCATCAAACGACACGGCATCAACGTCGAGGACATGACCAACAACGTCTTCGAAGGCGCGACCGCAGCGTGCACCCGGCTCAACGTCGTCACGCGCCCCTCCGAGGCCTGTCTCGCCGAGATCGCGGCCTTCGGCGATGAGATCCTCCATGTCGATCTCGTCGCCCTGCCCAACCTCGCCTGACCGCTCCGCCGGGGCCCTCGTCGCTCACCTCGCTCCGCGTCTCCCATGACCCTCGCGCGCTTCGTCCTCGCCGCTGCCCTCTCCGCAGGGGTGATCTCCTGCAAGTCCGCTGAAGAACCGCAGCAGTCCCCGCCGCCTCCTCCCAACGGCACGCGCAAGGTCCGGGTCACCTTCGACCACGAGGGGAACCCGATGATCGCCGGGTCGAGCGGCGCCGTCGTCCCCAGAGCGCACGGTCACCGCGGTGGCGCGGGGGCATCGCCTCCGGAGTCTCGCGGCACGCTGTCGTGTGACGCCCCGGGCGAGTGGAAGCGGACGGCGCCTGCCAGCACCATGCGTCTCGCGCAGTACGTTGTCCCCCGCGCGAAGGGCGACGCAGAAGACGGAGAGCTGGCGGTGTTCTACTTCGGGGAGCGCGGCGCCGGCGATCCCGACGAGACCTTTGGTCGTTGGGCGGGGGCGTTCGACGAGGCAGCGCGCGCAGGCGCGAAGCGATCCACGCGCAAGGCGGCGGGGATGGACGCCTGGATGATCGAAGTCGTGGGCACGTTCGACGCTGCAAGGGCGATGGCCCAGATGGGCGGGGCCGATGGCGGACCGTCGAAGGAGATGGCGCTGCTGGGGGCGATCCTCGCTGCTTCGGACGGCCCGTACTACTTCAAGCTGTCGGGGCCGAAGGCCACGGTTGCCGCGGCGAGGGGCGGATTCGACAGGATGCTCGAGAGCTGCAAGACCGGCGGCGTGCAGCCTGCGACCTCCTCGTCCGCGCCCGCGGCCTCACCATCGGCTCCGTGAGCTGAGCCGCTCGGTCATTGCGTCGACGGGCGTTGCGTCGATGTTGCGCCCCCCCGACGCGAGGCGACCCCACCCGGCACTGTGCCACTCCGTGCGCCTGCTCCACAGTCTCGATCCGCGCGCCCCTCGCAATCCTCGCTGAATCGTCCTGGCCTGCGGCTTGCTCCGCGATTCGAAACCATGCTCCTGTGCCGCCTTGCGTGTGTCGTCGCCGTCGCCGCGGTCCCCCTCGGCTGCGGCGGCAAGACCCCTCTGTACGAGCTCGCACCCGCCGAGGCGCCGTCCGACGCGGGTCATGACGGCTCCTCCGATGCCGGCGCACAGAAGCCTGACTCCGGGGTGTCCCCGGAGGCCTCCGCAGATGGTTCGTCGCCCGATGCAATCGCGGAGCTCGCCTGTCCGGTCCAACCTCCGGCGCTCGCGGCCCCGTGCTCAATCGATGGCCAGGTCTGCTCTTACTCCACGGGCAAGACCGGCCCGTGTGACGACGTCGGCACCGACGATCGTCAGGCCTTCCGCTGCGAAGGAGGCGCGTGGCTCGAGATCGCCCGATGCGTGGAGTGGGGCGCGTGCCCGAGCGAAGCTCCGCAGGACGGCGCGGCGTGTGCGACTCTCGGGCTCGACTGCTTCTACAGCACCGACGGCTGCCAGCCCTCGGGGATCGTCCAGTGCTCTGGCCCCGTCTGGCGCCATGTCAACGCGTGCGCCCCCAGGACCATGAACAGTTGCTTCGGCTGGAACGCCGTGCTGCCCGAGCCCGAAGCCTACGGCACCGACAGCGCGGGCGCTCACGACATCTCCTATCCTGCGATCGCGCTCGCGGGAACCCAGGCGCTTGCGACCTGGCATTTCGGTGGCGGCGACGAGTCCGAGCATTCGATTCGCGGGGTCGTCGCGCAGACCGCGGCACCTTCGATGGCGGGAACGTGGTCCACGCAGTCGACCCTGCTTGGCCGCGACGCGGTCACCAACCCGCGGGTGAGCTTCTTCCGCGACCGGTTCGTGCTTGCGTGGGGGGCGAACGACGGCTGGCCGATCCACACCGACGGGCAGCCGGGAACATTCGTCAGGTCCCTGCCGCTGAATGGCGAACTCGGCCCGGACCTGTTGATCGACCCGTGGGGCCAGGCGCCCACGGGCGTCGCTCTGGGTCCGGTGTCCGCGTGGGTCGGCTGGCGCGCGCAGAGCC
This sequence comes from Myxococcota bacterium, assembly GCA_022703255.1. Classification (GTDB taxonomy): domain Bacteria; phylum Myxococcota_A; class Polyangia; order Polyangiales; family Polyangiaceae; genus JACRCQ01. The sequence goes on from JAKLDZ010000380.1 coordinate 4,847, forward strand.
CCACTGATGCGACGAAGTACGCGGCGAGCGTCGCTCGGCTCGACTCCTCCTACGCGCCTGTCGCGGGCAGCGCGATCGTGGTTGCCGACGAGGGACTGCAGGAGTGGTTTGCCCCACCGATCCCGAACGCGACGGTCCGTCCGCTCCCGCTCGCCGGAGGCGGCTTCGCGCTGGTCTTTCCCGCACCTGCTTCTGGCGATCTGTGGGACGACAGCGGGATCGTCGTGAACTACTACGACCCTGGCGCGACGCAACCATACGCGTTTGCGCGTGCGGCGGTCGGGCTTCCGAACCGAGTTGCAGCGGCGCCGCTTGCGGATCACTCCGTTCTCGTGGCGTACACGTTGGCCGATGGGTATGCGCCGGACAACGCCTTGCTGCGGCTGGCCGTGGTGCACGAGGACACGACCTGGGATCCGGTAACCGCGATCTACCAGAGCGACGAGACGCTGGCGTGGGGACCGAAGCTGGTACCGATGGACGACGGCGTGCTGCTCGCGTGGAGCACCGCGCCAAAGGAATCTCCAGGCTATGTGGTCACGCTCCACATCTGGTCGTTCGATCCCGATGGCGCGCAGGGGTCGAGCGTCGATGTCGAGCTCCCGGGAATGCCGCCGAGCGAGACCTTCGACGTCGCCTACGCGGAAGTCGATCGCAGCCTGCACGCGGTGTGGAGCCCGGTCTGGGGCGTGGAGGACAAGGTCGATCGGGTGCTGCACCAGCGCTGGGTTTGCGGAGTCGGGATCAAGTAGGCGAGCGGGTCTCGACGGGCCGAGTCGCCTTCACGGCTGCGCGGTTCTCGCGCACCGGAATCCGAGCTCCGGCAGGCCCGTCGCGTTGGTCGTGGCGTGCCCCTGCACGGTGAGCGAGTACCGATCCTTGGATGCATGGGAGCCACCGCCAAACAGATGGAACGCGTTGTCGGAGGTGCCGGCGCAGTCCTCTTCCACCAGCGGGGCCCGTCGCTCGTCGCCGCATCGTGCGCGAACTCGAAGCACTCGCACTCG
>JAKLDZ010000381.1 GCA_022703255.1 Myxococcota bacterium
TGACCGAGCTGGTGCTGCAGCTGGTGGATGAGCTGGACCTGCAGCCCGAGCAGGTGAAGAGCGTGCGCGTGGTGTTGCCGCCGTACTCCTTCAAGCTGGTGGGCCAACCCTGGCGCATCGGCGCCACCTTCCGCGCTCCCGTCCGCAGCATCGCAGACCTCCCCGGCGTCGTCGAAGACTCCGCCGGTGTCCGTCGTGCCGCAGGCCTCGCCGTCCCCAACGAGGTCTACCTCCCCTGGGAGCTCCAGGCCGGCTTCGCCATCCAGGTCGGCCCCCGTCCCATCAACCCCAAGTGGCTCGATCCCTACCTGCAGGAAGAGCAAGCCCGCGCCGAGTTGCGCGAAACCCGCCGCGCCCGACGCTCCGCCGTCGAGGCGGAGCTCTCGAGCCTCTCCGACCCCGCACGACGCGAACGACGCAAGCTCGAAATCGAAGCCGACGAAACCTACCTGCGCGCCATCGAGGACGCCAAGCTCGACAAGCTCCACGACCAGATGCTCTCCGAACGCCGCGCCCGCTACTCCAACTGGCCTCGCCAATACGTTCTCGTCGTCGTCGATGCCCTCGTCACCGGACCGTCGCCCCAGGCCATCGGGCTCGAGTCGTTCCTCTCCCAGGAGGTCCGTCGCTCCGGCGAGTCCATCAACGTCACCCCCAGGCTCGGTCTCGAGGGAGAGCCGGTCATCAACGCCATCAAGACGCGCATCGGCTCCTACGTCGAACCCGCTCGCTACGCCGAGTCGAACACCCGTCAGCACTTCACCTTCGGGTTCGATGTCCGCATCTACGACTATCCGGGCTGGGGCATCCTGGCCCCCACCAGCCTCCGCATCTCCGCGATGGCCGACCTCGCCCCGCGCTATCAGAACCTCGGCGTCTCCATCGGCGCCTGGCACTGACCCGGCGTCAGTTCATCGACTTCCGCCCCGGACCGTCCCCCGGCTTGTCCATGAACGTCGCCTCGATCTCCCGCCCCAGCGCCTCCAACAGCCCCTCGTCGAGCCGATCGGGACACCCCACCACTCGCTCGATGTTCCGCTGATACATGAACACCCTGCCGCAAGGCGGCCCGGGATTCTCGATCGACGCCAGCCCGTCGAGCAGGATCAGCGCACGCGGATCGACTCCGTCCGCCACCAGCTCGATCCCCGGCGCCTCGCTCACGTACACCTCCGCCTCGCTCACGAACTTCCGCAGCGGGGGAGCGAGCGACGTGATCGCCTTCTTCACCAACGCCGCGAACTGCTCGCGTCCCAGCGACCACGGCAGCATCGGCTCGCTCAAGTCCAGCTCGCGAGCCCGCAAAAACGCCTCCGTCGCCCCCCTCGCGTTGCCCGATTCGTCGCGAATGAGCCCCAGGTAGTACCAGTGCTCCGATTGCGTCGGGTCCCGACGCGCCGCTTCGTCCAGCATCGGCAGCGCGCGCTCCAGGTCACCCAGCTCGTACCACGCTCTCCCCACCAGGAACGAGTGGTTCGCGTTCTCGTACGGCCCGTCCGGAAGCCTCGCTACTACCGCCCGCGCACCCTCCACATCCCCCTTGCCCAGCATCGCGTCGAACATCAGCAGCAGCGTCTCGATCGTCTCTTCGTCCGTCTCCGCCAGCGCCAGCGCCTGCTCACACAACCGGATCGCTTCGTCGAACTCCCCCAGCGGATGCACGTACAGCTCCGCCGCGTTCAACATCGCCTCCATGTACGTGTCGTCGAGCGCGAAAGCCTGCTTGTACGACTGGATCGCCTCGAGTGAGTCCCCCTCCAACGCCGCCGCGTAGCCCAGCAGGTTGTAGGCCTCCGGCGAGTTCGGATCGAGCTCGAGCGCCCGACGTGCCGATGCCTCCGCTCCACGCGTGTCGCCCCTCTGCACGAGGTCCCAACCGCGATCGAGATGTGCTGAAAACTGGTCCATCGATATTGCCTGACCGCATCCGTCCACGTCGGCTGCAGCCCCATGCGATGACCTCTCGCACGCAGGGAGTCAAGGGATACCACGCCCGCCAACGCCTCCGTCTCACTCCTCCAGCCCCCCGTTGCAACCCGTTTCGGCTTGCGTTCAACTGGACCCTCTCCCGCTCGCGAAAGGGGTCGCCATGCGTGTCGTGCTCATCGGTGCCGATTTCGAAGAGAACCTCGGCCTCGCCATGATCGCTTCGGTCCTCGCCTCCGAGAACCACGAGGTCATCGTCCTGCCCTTCAATCGCCCCTCCGAAGCCCCCTCCATCACCGCGGAAGTCCTCCGCCTCGCGCCTCCCTTGATCGGCCTCAGCATCCAGTTCCAACACCGCGCCCACGACTTCCTCTCCCTCGCAAGACGCCTGCGCGCCGAAGGCTGTCGCGGCCACGTCACCTGCGGCGGCCAGTTCCCCACCATGGCCTGGAACGAAGTCCTCGGTAACCGCTGGGGCGTCGACTCCGTCGTCCTGTTCGAAGGCGAGCACACCGTCACGCACCTCGCTCGCGCCATCGCCCAACACTCCCCGCTCTCCGAAGTCCCGGGCCTCGCTATCCTCGACTCCGAACGACGCCCCGTCACCACCTCCGTGCGTCCCCTCGAGCAGGACTTCGACCAGCTCCCTCTCGCCCTGCGCTACCGCGCCCCCACGCGCCACGCCGGCATCCCCTTCCTGCCCATCATGGGCTCCCGCGGCTGCTGGGGCGCCTGCAGCTACTGCTCCATCACGTCGTTCTACCGCGCCGCACGCTCCTACGCCGGCGGACGCACCCTGCGGATTCGCTCCCCCGAAAACCTCGCCGCGGAGATGGCCGTGCTCGCCCACCGCAACGGCGGTCGCGCGATCTTCTGCTTCCACGACGACAACTTCCTGCTGCCTCGGCCCGCCGATTCCCTCGTGCGCATCCGGGCGATCCGCCGCCTCCTCGATGACTACGGCGTCGGCCGCGTCGGATTCATCGGCAAGTGCCGCCCCGAGTGCATCACTCCCGAGCTCGCACGCGAGCTGCGCGACCTCGGCGTCGTCCGCCTCTACGTCGGCGTCGAAAACGCCTCCGCCTCCGGTGCCGCTCACCTCAATCGCAGCCGCCAGCACCCTCACATCCGCCAGGCCCTCCGCGCCCTCCGCGACGCCGGGATCTTCGCCTGCTACAACCTGCTGCTCTTCGAGCCCGGCACCACCCTCGACGACGTCCGCGACAACATCGCCTTCATCCGCGAGCACGCCGACCATCCCGTCAACTTCTGCCGCGCCGAGCCCTACCACGGCACCCCCTTGCACCGTCAGCTCGCGGCCTCCGGCAACCTGTCCGGCAGCTACCTCGGATGGGACTACCGCCTGCGCGACGACCACGCCGAGCTGCTCTTCCGCGTCTGCGCCGCCGCCTTCCGCGAACGCAACTTCGCCCCCTCGGGCGTCGGAAACCGCTACATGGGCCTCGGCTACACCGCCAGGCTCCTCGAGCACTTCCACGACGACCGCGGAGGTCGCCGCCATGACCTCGTTCGTCGCGCTGCCGAGCTCACCCGCGACATCGCCTCCGAGTCCGCCGATCTGCTCGAAGAAGCCCTCCGCATCGTCGAGTCCTGCGGCCTGCAGAACCACGACCGCGTCGAGCGCGAAACCGCGCTCCTCGGCCTCAAGGTCTCCGCCCTCGACCGCGTCCGTCACGTCGCCCTCGACCAGCTGTTCGAAGAGATCTCCGCGTACGTGCAGCAGTCCGCCGCGCCCCCCTCTCCGCGCAAACCCAATCGCAGCCTCCAGCAGGCCCTCCAGAGCGTCGCCCTCGCCGGCATCGTGCTCGGAGCCGTCGGCTGCGGCGGCAAGACCGACGATGGCGGCGAGGTCGCCGACCCCGTCCCCGAGGACTCCGGCGTCGATGCCAAGAGCGATGCCGGTGACGCCGAACCCGATTGGATGGTCGCCGACCCCCTCCCCGAAGACTCCGGCTACGACACCGTCGATGACCCCGTGCCTCCCGACGGCGGCTACGAAGGTGGACCCGACCCCTTGCCCCCCGATGCCGGCGTCGATGCCTGGGCCGACCCCGTGCCCGAAGACGCCAGCGTCGATGCCTGGGCCGATCCCCCGCCGCCCGACTACCCCATGCAGGCGTTGCCGCCGTCCGATCACTGGCAGGACACCTCTCCCAAGCGCTCCGCGCGTTCCTCTGACCTGCCCATGCACGACCCGCCTCAGATCACCCTGCGAAGCGCTGTCTCCGGCGACCGCGTGCGCGTGAGCCTCTGCGGTGGGCCGGAGTCGATCTCGATCCGGTGGCAGTCCGACGGCGCGGTCGAGGGCGATGGACGCGAGGTCGTGTGGACGCCCGCCTCCCCCGACGATCAACTTCGTGTCGCTGTACGAACAATCGGCGGCGTCGCCGTCGTGTCCCTCCGCGCCTCCGAAGTCAGGTAGCTTCCACCAACTCGAGCTCCGGCCCGGCCTCCACCGTCACGTCCTGTGCGCGAAGCAGATCTCCGTCGAGCACGTAGGCTCCCGTCCCCTGCAGCGCGAAGCGCGACGCCAACCCATCGTGTCCCCTCGGATCGAGCAGCCCTCTCCCCGCGAGGATCCGCCAGAACTGCCTGCCGCTCTCCCGAACGTCCAGCGTCGACGCCACCAGGTGCGGACGGCGCGGATCCTCTCCCGCACGATGCGTCACCATCAGGTGCATGCCGAGGTTGCGCAGCACCGACGACGCAACCAGCGTGAAGGCTCCGCTCGGGTGCGCGTTGCCGTCAATCGTCAGCCGCATCGGCACAGGCGTCAGCACGCGCTTCGCCAGTCGGCCCCCCACGAACGAGCCCCCGAGGATCCTCGCGACCATCCGGCCCGCCTCGACGTATCCGCCTCCCCCTCGCGCGTAGAACTCCTCGAAGAACGCCGCCACCAGGCCGGCGCCGAAGATGAACCCGACGCGCGTTGTGCCCGTTGAGTCCGTCACGCGCAGCGTAGGGCGTCGCCGCTGCGTGAACCGCGCCCCGCCGTGCAACGCGCCGAGCACACGAGGCACGTGGACCTCGGGAGGCTCGGGCTTCGCACACCAGTTGCGCGCCACGGTGTTCGCGTGCCCCCCGGTCGCCAACACGATCGCCGGCAGCGGCTGGCCCGCGTACTCCTGCGACAACGCACTCACGCACGCCATGTGCGTGCCGTCTCCGCCGCACAACGCGACCACCTCCGCGCGCTCCTCCCGTACCCTCCCCACCGCCCTGCGCAGCTCCTCGAGTGTCCCCGTCACGTGCACCGTCGCATGGGCCCCGCACTCGCTCCGCAGCCGGTCCAGAGCAGCCGGGCTCGAAGCGAACCGGCCGGCCCTCGGGTTGGCGATCACGTGCGAGCGCATGCGGGCCCCTGTAGCACACCGCGGTGTCGTCGGCCGCGCCGCCCTGCGCAGCTCCGCCCCGACGCCACACCCCACCGCGCGCACTTCGGCCTCTTTCCTCCTCCCCTCGCGCCTTTCGCAGCCGATCCGACGCTGATCCGCACGGGCAGTGGACCCTGTTCCATGCTCGCCCCGTTCGGACTACCTTGGCCCCGCATGCATCTCCGCGCCCTCTTCGCTCCTCTCGTTCTGGGGCTGGCCCTCGCCGCGTGCGCGGGTCCTTCGGCCCTCCGCCCCGCCCGCTCGGGTGACATCGCCGCCCTGCGCACCGCCCTGCAGGATGACCTGCGCGCAGGCCGCCTCACCCGCTCCGGCGTCGTCGATGTCGCCGTCGAGCTCGCCGAACACGAGCTGCGCTCCGCCAAGGACTCCGAAGCGCTTCGCCGCGTTCAGCAGGTCCGGATGTGCGCACGTCACCTGGAGGCGCCCCTGCGCGAACGCGCCGAAGGGACCGACAGCGCCGCCCCCCTCGCGGCTCTGGCGCTGCTCGAAGTCGGCAAGGGCGACCCC
>JAKLDZ010000382.1 GCA_022703255.1 Myxococcota bacterium
GCACGACGGTGCGGGACTCGACGGGGCGCCACGTTGCGCGCGAGTCGATGCGCTGGCCGACGTTCTAGGTTGGCGAGTGCGACGCTGCGCCACTGCTCAGGCCGCGGCCATCGCTGCGGCTGGAGGATCGCGGCAGGGGAGAGGTGGTGGGGAAGTCAGGGGGTGAGGGGATGGTTGCGGCTCAGGGGTTGGCCTTCTCGAACTTGTCGAGGAAGGCGAGGAGCTGCTTGACGGAGTCGACGGAGACGGCGTTGTAGGCGGAGATGCGGATGCCGCCGACGGAGCGATGTCCCTTGAGGCCGACGAAGCCCGCGGCCTTGGCTTCCTTGATGAGCTTCTCTTCGTGCTGCTCGGAGGGGAGGCGGAAGACGATGTTCATGACGGAGCGCGCGTCCTTCGCGACCGGAGCGCGGAAGTACGAGGCGTGGGCGTCGAGGAAGTCGTAGGTGAGCTTCGCCTTCTCGCGGTTCCATGTCTCGATCTGATCGAGCCCGCCGGAGTCCTTGATCCACTGCATCACGTTGCGGATGATGTAGATCCCGAAGGTCGGGCAGGTGTTGTACATCGAGTTCTCTCCCGCGTGCGTCGAGTAGCGGAAGATCTTGGGGATGTCGGTGCGCCCCTTCTCGATGAGGCTCTTGCGCGCGATGACGACGGTGACGCCCGCGGGGCCGATGTTCTTCTGGGCTCCGGCGTAGATGAGGTCGAAGCGCTTGACGTCGAACTTGCGCCACATGAAGTCGCTCGACATGTCGCAGACGAGGGGCACGGAGCCGGTCTCGGGATACCAGTCCTTGAACTCGACACCGTGGATGGTCTCGTTCGAGGTGAAGTGCAGATAGGCGGCGCTGGGATCGACCTTGATCTCGTCGCGGGTGGGCAGGCGAGTGAAGGCCTTGTTGTCTTCGGTGGAGGCGGCGAGGCGGACCTTGCCGACGTTCTTGGCCTCACCGAAGGCCTTCTGGCTCCAAGCGCCGGTGACGACGTAGTCGGCGCTCTTGTCGGCGGGCAGCAGGTTCATGGGGATCACGGCGAACTGCTGGGACGCGCCGCCCTGCAGGAAGAGGATCTGGTAGTCGTCGGGGACGGCGAGCAGCTCGCGCATCAGGGCGATGGCCTGCTGGTGCACGGCATCGTAGTCCTTGCCGCGATGGCTGTGCTCGAGCAGAGACATGCCGGTGCCCTGGAAGTCGACGAACTCCTTCTGCGCTGCTTCGAGGACTGACAAAGGCAGTGCCGCAGGACCCGCGTTGAAATTGTGGACTCGCGCCATGACCTGATCTTCCTTTCCTGGGTTGGCCGAAGGGCCTCTCGCGGCTGCTTATACTTCGACCCGATGCGCGTTGCACCCCCCAAACCCCGCCGCGCCTCCTGAGATCATCGCTCCCCACCCACCCCAAGATGCGCGCGCAGCACATCGTCGATCAGCACCCGAACCTCCGCCACGTCCCCTTCCTGCACGAGCGCGTCGGCTGATGCAGTTGCGGCCGCGAGACGAGCCCGAACCGCACCAGCGAGGACCGCGCCGTGGCCGCCGCAAGCGCGGCACACAATTCCCCCACGCACCGGGTCGACATGGGACGATCGATCGGGGTCACAGGGTTTGCCGCAGACGACACACGCGTGGAGCGACAGCTCGTAGCCGAGCAGGCGCAGCAGGCGAAGGCCGAACCCCGCAACGAGCGCAGCCGCGGGTGCCGCCAGGCAGGCGACGTCGAGCGAGTCGAGCAGACCGACGAGCTCCGCCCAAGCTTCGGGTTCCGATGTACGCGGCGGAAGGCCGAGACGCAGCCAGCGCAGAGCGAGGCCGGCGGCCTCCATCCGCGACAGATCCTCGGTCAGCCGACGTCGCGGGGTCTCGAGAGAAGAGGCGCGCAGGGCGAGCAGCTCGGAGGAGGGACTCTCGGCAAGCTCGACCCGAAGCGTGTGGATGGGCTCCAGGCAGAGGGGCGCGCCCTTGCGGAACACGCGAGCCCGCCGGGCGAGCGCTGCGACGACACCGAAGCGCTGCGTGAAGAGGGTGACGATGGCGTCGGCCTCGGCATAGGGAACGGAGCGCACGGCGAAGGCCGACGTGACGCAGAGCGGGGAGCGACGGGAGGAGGCGATGGCTACGAGAGCAGCGCAGAGGTGGGGGCGGCGTCGTTCGACGACAGCTCCTGGGGCAGGTCGCGTCCCCGGGGCTTGAGCACGATGGACACCGCGAGGGTGAAGAGGATGAGGAGCAGAACGAAGGCGATGGCGACGCCGAATCGCCGGTTGTGCGGGCGTTGAATGGGGTTGGTGAAGGGCAGGGGCGTGACCCATGCGATGCGACGGCTCGATGTGTAGCGAGCCAGCACGTCATCGACGGGGAGAGTGACCGCGCGAGCATAGGCCTTGAGAAATCCCCGGACGAAGACTTCGCCGGGGAGGTCGTCGAACTGGTCGCTCTCGATCCGACATAGCGTGGCGGCCGGGATGCGCGTGGCGCGGGAGAGCTCTCCCACGCTCATGTTGCGCTCTTCCCGGCGGCGCCTGAGGTATGTGCCGATCGACTCCATCTTACCTCCGCGGGGCTCCGACGACGCGTTCCAGAACGCCTCGCCGTGCACCGTTGGCAGTCATTTCAACCTCGCCGCAGCGGCTGCGCACTCCCGGCCAGTAGGGGTGTCGCTGCCGAGCTGCCGGCATCGTTCGAGATCGCCCTTGGCTTCGTCAGCCTCCCCCAGCCTGACGGATACGCGGGCCCGGGCGGAATAGCCGTCCTGAAGCCCTTTGCATTCCGGGCGATCGGTTTCCACGGTCCGTGTGAAGAAATCACGGGCCGAACGGAAGTCTCCCTTCTTTTCGTAAGCCAGACCAAGTCGATAGTGGCCGACGCAGAAGTCGGGCTGCAGCGCGACGGCCTGCCGCAGTGCCTCGATGGCTTTGTCCAGGTCACCCTTCATGAGGTAGGCCCAGCCAAGATTGCCCCAGGCGTTCTCCGGCGTCGTGTACTGGATGTCCTGGGTGAGCGGCACGAGAACCTTGATGGCCTCGTCGTAGCTCCCCCGATGAACCAGCACCACACCGAGCGTGTTCTGGGCCTCGCGGAACCCGTCGCGGTTCTTGACCGCAAGACGAGCGTACTTTTCCGCCCTGTCGAGGTGGCAATCCACGTTCGAGGTTGCGCAGAAGTAAAGATAGATGAGGGAAGTAAGATGGGCAGCGTCGGCGTTGTCCGGATCGAGATCCATCGCCTTCAACGCGTGGGTGATCGCCGTCCGTGGCTGCTGCTGCCGCAAGAAGAGATCCCGCGCGATGTCGGCCTCCGCCTCGGACTGACGCTCCGGGTCGGCGGTCGGCATGTTCGCTCCCTGGGAGCGCCCACAAGCAAGCATCAAGGGAAGAGCGACCGCGAGCCCCAACGCGACCCAACGCGGTCGACGAGAACAAAACAGCGACGAACAAGCGCTGCACGCGCTCTCGTCGGTCTCTCGTTCCCTGCACCACGTCATCGCCATCGCCTCGAAGCACCCGGTCATCTCTGTCATGGGGTGTGCCTGGGTTTCACACCCAGACGACCGTCTTCCGGCGTAACCTACCCCCCCGACAGCGTCAACCCGGAACGTCCATCCCGCCTTTCTCTCTTCACGCTTTCCACCTTCACACTCTATCTGGAACCCGCGACGGATCGCCTTTCGCCCTGGATTCTCCATCGCTTTTCTCACATTCGACGCTCCGGGGCACCGCTCTCGACGCCTTCGTGAAAATCGTCTCGGCTGCCTCTCACCCCCCCCTTCCCCCCCGCTCCGGGTCCATGGTGACCCGCCCAAGCGCCTCCCGACCACCACCGCTCCCCCCCTCCCCACGCGCTGCGCCGAGCTCCGGCAACTCGCCCCTCTCACCCACGCCATTCGCAGCACGAACCGGAGCGCCGTCGTCGATTCCCTCGCCTTTCTCCCAGCGGCTCCCCGCGACATGCTCGGGCTGCGGCCGGATCGCCCGCATCCTCGATCGCCTACGAGCCTGTCCATGCGGCAATCGCGCGGACCGAAGGTGCGTTGCGCGCACGGCGGGCTCACGAACGCGCCGCGAGCACCGACGCTGCCTGCGCCACCTGCAATGGATGCGGTGCGGCGATCTCGAGGCCCATGGATGCACTGCGTCGCAGATGGACGCGGTGCGTTACCGCTCGGCTTGCGCCGGAGGAGGAGGGGTCGAGCTGTCCCCGCCGCGAATCTCCTCCTTCATCGACAGCAGCGAGTGAAGCCGCGTCAGCGCGTCCATGTCGGGGATCTCGACCTGCTCGGCGACCACCCGCAAGTAGTTGCCGTCCCGAAGCTGCTGCACACTCTTCCGAACCGTCTCCACGTCGAGCCCCACGCGCGTCGCCAGGTCGAGCGGAGAGATCGCCAGGGTACAGGCGTGCTTCCCGGGATGGTTGGCCTGGGCCAGCTTGAGCAGCGCGTTGACGATCCGAGACTGCGTGCCTCGCATCATCATCGTCTCCACCTGATCCTCGGCGTCGCGCAGCCTGCGGACCAACTGCTGCACGACCCGGGCGGCAATCGACGGGCTCGTTTCGATCAGACGACGGAAGGTGGTCTGGTCGAGGGCCAGGGCGGTGCCGTCCGTCAGGGCAAGGGCGGAGGACGTCCGGGTGGCCCCATCGACCAGGGCGGTCTCCCCGAACAGCTCTCCTGGACGGAGCGCCGAGAGGGAACGTTCGATCCCGCGCACCTTGCGCACGAGACGGACTCTCCCTTCCTGAAGGAGGAAGGCTTCGTTGGCGGCATCGCCCTCGCGGAAGATGACGTCGCCCTTGCTGAAGTGTTTGCCGAAGCGGGCGATCAACCGCTCGCGCTCGGCCTGACCGGCATCTTGCATCGCGCACCCAGCCTATTCGGAAAGACTGCCTACTGTCGACTCCGCGGGAGGTGGATATCCGGGGGGCGCACGTAGAGCGGCTCCAGCGTCTCGATGCCGTCCACCGGATCCCGGGTCCAGGCCTCGACGGCCAACGCCGCCATCGATCGGGCGCACGGCAGATCGGCGTCGGGGTGGCGCAGCAGACGGGCCTGAGGCAAGTCCAGCTCGTGGGCGACTTCGCCGACCACGATCGGGTTGTCGAGCTCGGCAAGGGTCGAGCTTCGCATCCATGACGCCACTTCCGTGCGCGGCAAGTGCGAGGGCGCCACGATCTGCTTGCCGCACGCATCGTAGACCGCGAGGAAGACCTCGTTCTTCTTGGCGTCGAGCAACGCCACCACCGGCGCGGGGCCTTGCTGTTGCCTGGCCGCGTGGGCCATGGCCTGCAAGGAGACGATTCCGACGAGGGGAGCGCCGCAGGCGAGGGCGAGGCCCTTGGCGGTGGCCATGCCGACGCGGACGCCCGTGAAGGAGCCCGGTCCCTGGCCGCAGACGATCAGGTCGAGATCGGACAGCCCCCACGCCGCGCCGGCCATCGCGTCGTCGATCATGGGCAGCAGGCGTTCCGCGTGGCGGGTCTGCTCTTGGTTGGAGGCCTGTCGGACGACGACGCCGTCATCGACGGATGCAGCGATGGCTGCGCGGGTCGCGGTATCAACGACGAGGATTTTCATGGCGGTCTGGGGCTGGAGAACGGGGGGGAGACCCTATCGCCGGAGGGGGGAGCCGTCCAGGAGGCAGGGGTCAGCTTGGGACGCCGCCGCCGCGCCGCGGGCGCGGCTCGGAGCCGGCGCGGCTGCGCGTGACGCGAACGCCGAAGCAGGAAGCGGATGCGCCGGCGCGACCCGTCGCCGCCGTGGAACTGCCCGGCACCGCCGGAGCCGCGGCGGATCGAGAATTCCTCGAGCCGCACCGGATAGCGCAGTTCGAGGATTTCAGGATCGGTC
>JAKLDZ010000383.1 GCA_022703255.1 Myxococcota bacterium
ACGGATGCGTCGGCAGGGGCTGATCCAGAAGGAGCGAGCGGATCGGACGGAGGAGTCGGAGGGGGAGGCGCGGCTACCGAAGACGAGGCGGGAGGGTGCGCTGTGAGGCCGGGCATCAACGCACGCGGCTGGCTCGCGGGACTGCTTGCCGCGTGGGGCGTGTGGGTGGGATGGAGGGTTCGCAGAAGGGGGTGGGGCGCTAGCTGACGATGGCGACGACATCGACGGAGGGACGGACCTCCACTGCGTAGAACGTGTTGAAGTACCCGCGGTGGAAACGCAGAGCGGACTCGAGGCGTCCGGTCGAGGGGGAAGCCGCGAGGATCCAGACGGACTTGAGCTCGCGGAACTCGCCTGCGAGGGGGGTAGGATCGGAGGACTCGAAGGTGATCTCGAACTCGCGTGGGCCCTGGCCGAAGCCGCAGGCGATCACGCGGGTCCAGGTTCCGGCGGGGCAGTCGATGCGGTTCCCGATGCAGGCGCCCACGTCGTTCAGTCTCCTGGTGACGAGGTGAGGGGGCGACATGAGAGTCGGGGGCTGATGGGTCGCCGGTGGCTCCGGGGCCGATGGGACCGGGGGAGCAGACCGTGTGGGAGGAGGGTACGCATCGCGCGGAAGGAGGATAGCCTCGATCGGCGCGTGGGCGCCAGGGAGCAGAGGAGGCTCAGCCGCGGTTGGCGGCGATGATGCCGAGGGCCTCGGCGAGACCGCCGTGGATGGCAGCGACGTCGTCCTTCTTCCAGTTGGCCTTGCCGACGCGCACGAAGGAGGTCTTGTCCTTGCGGTTGTCGAAGCGACCGACGGGCAAGTAGTAGGCGCGGGCCTTGTAGGCGTTGCCTTCGCGCACGATGCGCTCGACGCGCACGGTATTGGGCTTGTCCGACTGCTTCATCAGGTACTCCATGTCGTCGCAGCCGTACTCGCCGAGCATGACTTCCATGGGAACCGAGTGGTGCAGGATCGAGCCCTGGCCGTCGGGCTGGCCGCGCTCGATGTTCTTGCGGCGCGACTCCTGGGGATCGACCCAGATGTAGAGGATGCCGGCGCGCTCGAGGATCTGGGGGGAAAGCTGCTGGAAGGCGGCGCCGTAGCCCTGGGGCGGAGTCAGCGGGAAGCCGGCGCCGTTGGGGCCGCCGCGTGCCGCCTCGATCACGATGGTGTGGCCGGCGCGGTCGATCTGGTTCTGCTTGTTGCGATCGGCGAGAAGGTCGGTGCACTCCTTCTCGATCGCCTCGGCGACCTTCTTGCGGATGCGATAGGGGACCTCGCCCATCGGCTGGGGGAGCTCGACCTTGGCGTGCGCGGCGTCGAAGCGGTCCATGATCCACTGGGCCGCGGAGGGCACGTGGACCTGGCGCTTGTTGACGAGGTCGTCGTAGTCCTCGTTGAGCAGCTCGATGAGGGCCTGCCACTCCATGTCGTCCTGGAAGGGACGGTTCGGTCCCTTGTAGTAGGCGTACTTCCAGCCGTTGGCGAGGAGCTCGTCGTCGATGCGGTGCATCAGGTGCACGTAGGGGTAGTCGTCGAGCTGCAGGGTGGGTCCCATGTGCATGTCGTCGCGGCACTGCTCGGGGGTGAGCGATGCCATGTACGTGCGCACTTCGGACTTGCCGGAGGCGGGGAGAGAGAAGAGGAGGACGGTATCGAGGATGTTGGTTGCCATGGTTCAGCGTGCATACCAGGAACGGGGCGTGGCGGGGAGAAGGGATTTGTGGGATTCAGGCTGGGGAGAGGGGGGCTGCGCGGCAGTTCAGGGAGGGGAGAGGCGGAGCGAGTCAACCCGCGCGCAGGCTGGCTCGGCCGAGAGGATGCAGGGAGATCTCGGGGAGCAGCTCGCTCACGCTGATGACGTGGACGTCCTTCAAGGTCGGGTCGCTGTCCAGGAGCTTGCGGGCGTAGCGACGGATGTCGGGCTGAGTGAGCAGGACGGCGGCACTGCCCTGTGGGGGAGGCGAGGAGGAGAGGAGTCTTCGCGCGGCTGCGAGGATATCGCGCGCGGGTCCGGGTGCGAGGGCGAGGAAGCTGCCTGCGGCGGTGCGCTGGATCGCGCCGCGGATCGTTTCCTCGATTTCGGCGTCGAGCAAGTAGACCGCGAGGGAACCGGTGCCGCCGCAGAGCCGGTAGCTGGTGGCGCGGCGCAGCTGTGCCCTGACCAGCTCCGTGAGGGTCAGCGGGTCCTTCTCGCCCGCAGGAGCGGTGGCGAGGGCTTCGAGGATCGAGCGAAGGTCCCGGATGCTGACGCGCTCCTCGACGAGGCGCCTGAGGATCTCTGCGAGCAGCGGGAGAGGGATCGGCTTGGGCACGACCTGGCGCACGAGCGCCGGTGCGATCTGCTCGAGGCGATCGAGCAGGCCTTGCGTCTCGCCGATGCCCACGAACTCCGAAGCGCGCGACACGAGCTCGTCGAGAGCACCGTCCATCACGGCGTCGATTCGGTCCTGGGCGATCATGTCGAGCTGGACCGCGATCGGACGCGCGGGGACCTCGTGGATGGAAACGACGGCAGCTCCAGGCGGGAGTCCATCGATCACGCGAACGACGGGAGGAGGCAGCGGGACGCCGAGGAGGAGGAAGACGCGCTCGCGGAGCTCCTGAGCGCGGGATCGGAGTCCGGCGCGTTCGAGCTCGTCGCCGCGGACGACGTCGTCGATCAGCTCTGCGAGATCGGGGGCGAGCTCGATGCTCCAGGGTATGACGACGGGAACGAAGGCGGGGCCCTTGCGTCCCCGGGGTGTGGCGGAAGGGGACGGGGCCTCGGCGGCGAGGGATTCGGCTCTACGGAGCTGACGGGAGCGTGCGCGGGAGACGGAGAAGAGCAAGGCGCCGATGAGGACGAAGGGGATGGCGGGGAGGCCTGGGACGAGGGCGAGCGCGAAGACGAACAGGGAGGCATTGCGCAGGGCCTTGGGGGTGCCCATGAGCTGGCCGGCGAGCTCGGTGCCGAGGGAGGTATCGGGCTCTTCGCTGGCCACGCGCGTGACGAGGATGCCGGCCGCGGTAGAGAGCACGAGGGCGGGAATCTGGGTGACGAGACCGTCGCCGATGGTGAGCAATCCGTACTTCTTGAGAGCAAGCTCCGCGGGCAGTCCCTTCTGGACGACGCCGATCACGAGCCCACCGAGGATGTTGATCGCGGTGATGATCAGGCCGGCGATCACGTCGCCCTTCACGAACTTCATGGCGCCGTCCATGGCGCCGTAGAACTGCGATTCCCGCGCGAGCTGGCGACGACGGCGTCGGGCCTCGGCGCTGTCGATGGAGCCGGAGCGGAGCTCGGCGTCGAGGGCCATCTGCTTGCCGGGCATGGCGTCGAGGACGAAGCGGGCGCCGACTTCGGCGACGCGCTCGGAGCCTTTGGCGATGACGACGAACTGGATGATGGTGAGGATGAGGAAGACGACAGCGCCGACGACGTAGTTGCCGCGGACGACGAAGTTGCCGAAGGCCTTGATGACCTCGCCGGCATTGGCGTGCAGCAGGATGAGGCGTGTGGAGGAGACGTTGAGGGCGAGGCGGAAGAGGGTAGTGATCAGCAGGAGAGTGGGGAACGTTGCGATGGCGAGGGCGTCGGGCACGTAGAGCACGACGAGCAGGACGGCGACAGCGACGGAGATATTGGTGGCGAGCAGGACGTCCAGCATCCAGGTGGGGAGCGGGACGATCATGAGGCCGACGACGAGCACGACGAGCAGGGCGAGGGCGGCGTCGGCGCTGCCGAGGGCAGAGAGCTTGCGTCTCAATGTTCCTGCCAAGGGGTCCACCTCGACGCGGGCGTGTAGACCGGAGCGTGGCAGGGGACAAGGGGCGAAGGGGCATTGAGGGCGTGAGGGAAAGCGTCCATGATGCGTCGGCGGATCAGGAGGTGGAGCCATGACGACGACAGGGCGAGCGGACGACAAGCTGGAGATCGCGATTGTTGGAGCGGGGCGTGTGGGGTCGAGCACGGCCTTTGCGGCGCTGGTGGGAGGGCTGGCGGACACCATCACGCTGGTGGACTTCGATCCAGCGCGGGCCGAGGGCGAGGCGATGGATCTCATCCACGGGTTGCCGTTCGTGGCGCCAGCGACCGTGCGCTCGGGGGGGCTCGATGCGTGCCGTGACGCGGACGTGATCGTGCTGACGGCTGGGGCCGCGCGACAGCCCGGGGACACGCGTCTGGATCTGGCGAAGCGCAACCTAGATCTATTCCGCGATCTGGTGCCGAGAGTGGTGGAGCAGACGCGCGACGCGGTCCTCGTGGTGGTGTCGAATCCGGTGGACTTGCTGACCCTCGCGACGCAGCGGCTGTCGGGGCTGCCGTCGAACCAGGTGCTGGGCTCGGGCACGATGCTGGACACGGCGCGGCTGCGTTCGCTGTTGGCGCAATACTTCCGGATCGACGCGCGCTCGGTGCACGCGCATGTGATTGGCGAGCACGGGGATTCGCAGGTGGTGCCGTGGAGCCAGGCGCGGCTCGGGGGAGCGCCGATCGGGCAGTTCGCGCACGACATCGGCAAGGAGTGGAGCGAGGAGACGGGAGTGCGGATCCGGGGGGAGGTCGTGCATGCGGGGGCGGAGGTGATCCGGCGCAAGGGTGCCACGCACTACGCGATCGGGCTGGTGGCGGCGCGGCTTGCGCGGACGATTGCGCGCAACGAGCGGTCTGTGTTGACGGTGAGCACGCCGCTCGACGGCCAGCACGGGCTGCGTGACGTGTCGCTGTCGCTGCCGTGCGTGGTGGGGCGGACGGGGGTCGAGCACGTGGTGAATCTGCCGCTCGAGCCGCAGGAGCTGCAGGCGTTGGCGTCATCGGCGAAGGCGTTGCAGGAGGTGTACGAGAAGGTGGGGGGGCCGTCGGGGAAGTAGCCGCGCGGGGGCGATCGAGCCGGGCTCACTGCAGGCAGGACACGACGGCGGAGCAAGGCTTCCTGCTGGCGCAGGCGAGCTTGAACCTGGAGGGAGCCTTCTGGCACTCGATGCCGGGGTCGCCGGGTGTGGAGGGATCCATGTGAATCATGCACACGCTGATGCGTGCGCACTGCCCCACGATGTCTGAGGAGGTGGGGAGGCCGTCGTCGTTGCCGACACCGGGCTGCGGAATCAGCACGCGAACCGGACTGCCTTTGAGATTCGGGACTTCGCCGCACATGACCTGAGGGCGGCTCGAAGGGACCACGGCCCTGTACATGGCGGCGAGCCTGTTGCAGGTGCCGCCATCGGCGCAATGCGCGAGCAGCGCCTTCGCCTTGCCGTCATTGCCGTAGTCGTACATCTCGAAGTGCACCTCCCCAGGCACCGTCGGATGCGAGCCACGGTTGGCTCTGAACTCCGGGTGCACGATCACCGCCTGTCGCGTCCAGGTCCACGGGTAGTCGTTCCTCGGGTTGACGGGTGCGGTGGCCATCAGCACGTGTGCCCTGGAGCAGTTGTCGGGGATGGTCCTGATGGCACTGAGAGGGTAGACGCCCTCGCCGGGCTTGTCGGGCTTGGGCGTGACCGTGGGAGCGACGGTGGAGGTGGTCGTCGTCTTTCCGGGGGCGGCAGTGGTCACGACCGGCAGCGGGATGGGCCCGGGATCGTCATCGCGATCGCGGTCCAGGACCTTGCAGCAACCGGCAGACCCGACGGCGATGACACATCCGAGAACTGCTGCGAGACACTTCATGAAACGCGCCCTCCTGGCGGAATCGAGGCGGCCCCGAGGTGCCGCACTTCGAGCGAGAGGGATCAGATGCCGGAAGGGTGCTGGGGTCAAGGGAGACGGTGGGACGCGGGAAGGGAGGAGCGGGGGTGGAGAAGCGAACGCGGGGACGGGAGGCGTGGGATCGGGCGTGATAGGCTGCGCGC
>JAKLDZ010000384.1 GCA_022703255.1 Myxococcota bacterium
GGGGCGGGGGCAGCGGCCTTGGCGGGCGCGGCGGCGGCCGGGGCAGCGGCGGCAGGTGCGGCGGCGGCGGGCGCCGGCGCGGCGGCCACGGCGCCTTCCTCGATGATCGCCACGACCTGCTGGCTGGTCACCGTGTCGCCTTCCTTGATGTGCGTGGCCTCGCCGAAGATCGCGATGCCGACGTTGTCCTGCTCCAGGTTGAGCACCATGCCGTAGATGCCGCCGGGGAACTCGACCAGCTCGCTCGCCATCACGCCCTGCAGGCCGTAGACGCGCGCGATGCCGTCGCCCTGGCTGAGCACGGTGCCCGTCTCCATCACGAGCGCCGCCTTGTCGAAGCTCTGGATCTGCTGCTTGATGATCTGGGAGATTTCCTCGGCTCGGAGCTGCATCGTTACCCTCGGTCAGGCTCTGCGGGTCCTGGGATCAGGTTCTTTCACGTAGACAGCAGATGCGATCGCAGGTCGTCCAGACGGCTCTTGACCGAGCCGTCGATGACCACGTCGCCGACACGCGTCACCACGCCGGCGATGAGCGCGGGATCGACCTTGCGATCCAGCACGACCTTCTTGCCCGTCGTCTTCTCGAGCTCGCCCTGGAGGCGACGGACGTAGTCCTCGGACAGGGGGCGGGCGCTGCGGACCTCGACGCGGATCAGCCCTGCGCGTTCGTCGCTGAGCTTGCGCAGGGCGCGAGCCATGGAGGGCAGGACCGCGAGGCGACGGCGCCTTGCCAGGAGCTTGAGGGTGTTGATCACGACGGTGGATGCGCCGGCGCGCGAAGCGACGGCTTGCAGGACCGCTTCGCGATCGTGGTCGGAGACGAGGGGGCTTTGCAGGGCTCCGCGCAGCTCCTCGCTCTGCTGCCAGGCGTCGGCCACGGACTGCACCTGGTCGGCGAACGCGGCAAGCTGACCGGATTCGACGCCGAGCTCGAGCAGGGCTTGCGCGTAGCGCGCCGCGACGGTTTCGATACTCATGCCTGACCTCCCTTGGCGGAGTTGGGGAGGTGTGCGAGCTGCTGCAGAAAGGTCTCTCCGAGACGCTGGTCGTCGTCGGCACCGATCCGCTTGCGGAGCGATTCCTCGGCCGCGCGAATCGCACCGTCTACGGTCTCCTGCAGGAGCGTGACCCGCAGCTGCTTGGCCTCTTGCTCGATCATGAAGGCGGCGTCCTTGAGCATCAGCTCGCGCTTCTCGGTGGCCTCCTTGACGATTCGCGCCTTGTCGCGCTCGCCCTGCTCGCGGAAGTCGCGACGGATGCGCTCGATTTCCTGGTCGATCTTCGAGAGGCGCTCCTCGTACTCCGCGAGCCGCTTCTCGGCGTCGGCTTTCATCTTCTGGGCCGCATCCATGTCGTGCAGGATGTGGTCCTTGCGCTTGCGCAGGCTCTCGGCGAGAGGCTTGCGCCCGAACCGCCAGACCACCCACGCGAAGACCGCGAAGTTGATCAGGTTCGCCAGGAACGGCGGGGGCAGGTCCTTCGGCCGCAACAGCAACTGCCCCACCAACGAGTCCGAGGGCTCGTCGGTCGTGCCCAGCAGCCCGCGCCAGAAGTTGATCTCGCCCGGCGGCCCGTTCGGATCGTGGTGATCGCCTTCGGCGTGCTCCCCCTTGTCGTGAGCGCCCGCAGCCGCCGCCCCCTTCGCATGAGCCCCAGGACCCGGTGCGCCCTTGGGATGATCGCCGTGATCCGGCGCCCCCTCGACGTCGATCGCATGCGCAGCCGCGGGGGGCTGCGTCTGGGCGAAGGACACTGCGGCAAGCGCCGTGCAGGCGCAGAGTGCGGAGGCGGCGACCACAACGCGCAGCTTCATCGTCACAGCCCCTTCCCCATCACGCGCGACGCGATGTCGTCGGCCAACGCACCGGTCGCCGTCGCCAGCTCCGCACGGAGCGCCTCGGCCTCGCGGGCGATCACCTGCTTGCCCTCGGCGGTGATGCGCGCAGCCTCGACCCGCGCTTCCTCGAGCATGCGCTGCTCGAGCCGCTGGCCTTCGACCCGCAGACGCTCGCGCTCGTCGGCGGCGACCTTGCGAACCTTGTCGAGCTCGGCCTCGTACTTCTGCAGGATTTCCCCGGCCCGCGCGTCCATGGTTCGCGCCTGCGCCCGCGCCCCCTCGGTGCGCTTCTCGCGCTCCTCCATCAGCTTGAGGAAAGGGTCGATCAGAAGCGGTTTGATCAGGACCAGCAGCAGCAGGAACGCCACGAACTGGATCAGCACCGACTTGTCGAAGTCGACGCTGATCCCGCCGCCGCTGGACTCGACGGAGCCGGCGATCAGGGAGGCTGAGGCGCTGTGGATGAGGTCGGTGGCTACCATGACGTCCGATCGGCTAATCGCAGCGGCTTCGGATGCCACCCGCCAGGCTTCGACGTGGCGCACGCCGCCGCGCGGGAACTAACATTGTGGACGCTGCGTGTCCAGCAGGGCCCCGCGTGCGTCCCCTCCCCAGGCCCCCCGCGGCTTCACACGGACCACCCCGCCCAGGTCCACCCCCACCATCGACATCGCCAGAGGCTCCCCCGTCCCCGGATCCCGCGCGTCGGGCGCCACCTCCAACAACGGCACCAGCGCGAATCCCCGCTCGGTCAGACGCGGATGCGGAACCACCAACGATGACGTCTCGACCCGCTCTCCCTCGATCCAGAGCACGTCGATGTCCAACGTCCGCGGACCGAAACGCTCGAGCCGCACCCGACCGTGCTGCGCCTCGATCCGCAACGCCCCCTGCAGCAGGGCCTGCGGCGAAAGATTCGTGATGACCAGCGCCGCAGCGTTCAAGTACCGCCCTTGCGGCGGTCCCCCCACCGGCAGGGTCTCGTACAGCGAGGACAGCGCCCACCGCTCCACCCCCGCGAGGCAACGCAACCCGTCAACGCCACAGCGAAGCGTGGCCTCACGATCCCCGAGATTGGAGCCGAGTCCGAAGACAACCCTGCGAGCTCTGGCGGACATGACGGCCGACTCTGCTGCGGTCCCGACCGTGCTGCAAGCCCCGGGTGCACCCGCCGGCCACGCGCCTGCCCGCCGCTCCGCCAGCCTCCCTCACAACGCCTTGCGTCGCGCGTCCACCACCTTCGCGTGCTCCTCCTCCGTCTTCGCCAGCGCGCGGAAGAACGCCGCCGGATGCCCCTCGAGATTGTCCGCGAAAGCGTCGTAGTACATGCTCGCCTGCAGCTCGGCCTCGTACGCTATCCCCAGCGCCTGCGCGCACGTGATCCCCTCCGCGAATCGCCACTCCGGCAGCGTCTCCACCATCTCGACCGGGCTGTCCGCCCTCTCGGCGATCGGTCCGGTCACCAGCTTCTCCCCCTCCTGCTCGATCGCCTTGGCGTGCTCCTGCTCCAGCTCCGCGAGCTCGAACAGGAAGCCGGACGCCGCCGGGTCGTCGGTGCTCTCCCCCAGCAGCCGGTAGAACCTCGACGCTGCGAGCTCCGCTTCGATCGCGTTGCGAATGGCCTGATTCGGCGTGATCCTCGCCATGACCGTCCTCCCTCCGTGGTGCTCCGGTGGTGCCGGGGCGCTTGCCTCGCCGTCGGCAGAGTCGCCGAGTGTACCAGCCCCGAGCCGTCAGCGGATCCCCCGTTCGTTGGGCCACCGTGTGCCGCCTCGCTGCGCCACGGCCGCGCGCACGCTCTCCTCGCTCGACGAAGTCGAGCCAATTCCTGCGGAAAAATCGTTGGAAGCCGCTGGCTTGCGGCTTGCTTGGTGCGTTGAATCGGACGGGGGTGTGTGCCCCGCCTCCAGGAGGTTCCATGCGACGGCTTCGTCTCTCGCGCTTGCCGCGATACCACGCCCTCTTCCTCCCCGCCCTGCTCGCCTCCGTCGTGGCCATCAGCTGCGGCAGCGGCGACTCGTCGCCCCACGGCCCCTCCCTCGTCGAAGTCGGAGGCTCCGACCGAACCTCCAACGACGCCCTCACCCTCACCGAGTCCGCCATCTCCGCGACCGTCGAGGGGAGCACGCTCCGCATCGTCATCCCTGCGCAGAGCCGCAAGTCCGTTCCCGCCGTCGGAACCCTCCGCGTCGCGATCCGCACCGTCGACGGCGACTCCACCGTCTCGCAGGTCGCCGTCCCCTTCGAGGTCGCCCCGGGCCCGGCCACCGACCTCGTGGCCGACCTGCCCATGCCCTCCGACGTCAAGCAGCAGCAGGAGTTCGTGCGCTACGTGCTGCGGATCGACGACGGCTCCGCCTCCGGACTCCGCATCACCACGAGCCTGCTGCGCGTCGTGTCGCCCTTCGAAATCCGCCTCGAGGGACCGTCGACCACCCGCAAGGACCGCGACTCCTCCTGGCGCGTGCGGGCGCAGAACCCGTACACACGCCAGCCGCTGGCAGGCAAGAAGGTCGCGCTCACGATCAAGTCGGGTGACGAAACGGTGGAGACACGCTCGGCGGAGACCGACGCGATGGGCGACGCGGTGTTCGCGTTGGCGGTGGCGAGCCCGGGGCAGTACGCGATCGCCGCGAGCTCGCAGGCCCAGGGGACGGTCACCTCGCTCGAGTCGGGCCTCACGGTCGACGACGTCGGCCCCAAGCTGTTGCTCACCACCGACAAGCCGATCTACCAGCCCGGACAGCTCATTCACCTGCGCATGCTGGTGCTCGATCGGATTGGCAATGCGCCGATCGCGAACCAGGAGGCGGTGTTCGAGATTTCGGACGGCAAGGGCAACAAGATCCTGAAGAAGCCCGGCAAGACCGACGCGTGGGGCATCGCGTCGACGGAGTTCCGTCTCGGCGCGGTGCTCAACCAGGGGGACTTCAAGATCAAGGCGATCGCGGGCTCGACCGAAGTGCAGAAGACCGTGAAGGTCTCCAACTACGTGCTTCCGAAGTTCAAGACCGCGCTCACGACCGACAAGAGCTGGTACCTGCCCGGGCAGAAGATCGTCGGCCTCGTCGATGCCGACTACTTCTTCGGCAAGCCGGTGTCCGGCGGCGACGTGCACATCGAGGCGTCCACGCTCGACGTGGGCGAGACGGTCTTCCAGAACGTGCAGGGCAAGACCGACTCCGAAGGGCGCTTCCCCTTCGAGATCACCCTGCCGTCTTCGCTCGTCGGCCTCCCGCTCGAGAACGGCAACGCCGCCGTCGTGCTCCGGGCCAACGTGACCGACACCGCCGGCCAGCAGGTCAAAAAGGAGATCATCGTCGTCGTCTCGCAGGACGGCCTCGACGTCGCGCTGGTGCCCGAGGCCACCTCGATCGTCCCGCAGGTCGACAACCTCCTCGACCTGTTCGTGACCGACCCGTCGGGCGCGCCGGTTCCCGACGCGCAGGTCGCGCTGCAGACGCCGGGTGCCTCCGTGCCCGCGGCGACCACCGACGCCTACGGCTACGCCCAGTACACCTGGAACCCGGGGACCGCGTGCGACGTCAACTGCACCATCGTCGCCACCGTCACGCCGACCTCCGGCAAGTCCGTGACCAAGACGTTCACGTTCGGCGGCCAGACCGGCAAGGCTCACGTGCTCGTTCGCACCGACCGCGCGGTCTACTCGACCGGCGACACCGTGTCCGTCGAGGTCCGTGGATCGTCCTCGAGCGGTCATGTCTACGTCGATTGGCTCAACAACGGCCAGACCGTCGACATGCGCACGCTGACCGTGGACAACGGCGTGGCGACGTTCCAGTCGTCGCTCGACACCGGCCGGCTCGGGGCGAACCGGATCCAGGCATACCTGGTGGACGAGGACGGCAATGTGATTCGGGCGGGTCGGACGATTTTCGTGCGCAATGCCGGGGCGCTGTCGGTGGGGCTGTCCACGGACAAGCCGCAGTACGCACCGGGCGAGCCCGCGA
>JAKLDZ010000385.1 GCA_022703255.1 Myxococcota bacterium
GCCTCCGGCAGAACGAAGTTCACGTCGTTGCCGCCGCCGTTCATCAGCACCAGGAACAACTCGGCTTCGCCCCTGGGCTCCGCCGCCATGGCGAACAGCTCGGCGCCAAGGCAGTGGGCGTCCGGCCGGTGCCAATCGGCGTCGTTCATCTCGTGCCCCGCCGGCGCGTACCAGGTGTGGGTCAGCTTCGCGCCCCCCGCGAGCGACCATCCGAACTCGTAATCGTCCGTCGTGTCGTAGGCGGCCCCTCCGTTGCGCCCCACGTCGAACGCGACCTGCAGGCTGTCCCCCCGCCACATCGTCTCCGCCGGGTCGGCGTTCTCGTGCGCGTCGTCGGTCACCTCGACCGCCAGGTAGAGCGCGTCCGCGACCCAGCTCGATGCGAACTTCACCGACAGGTCGCTCGCGTCCCCCGCCGTCCCCGAAATCACGGCGTAGTCCTTCGGCGAGGAGAGCGTCTCCCAGCTCGCTCCGCTCCAATCCCCGAGGTCGCCGTCCACCTGGATTGCGCCCGCCGGGAGCGACACGACGTGCGGCTTCGGCGGCACCGGCGGATCGTCCGACTCGTCGTCGTCCGCAGCTCCCGCGCAACCCTTGTCCGCCAGATCGATCTTGCCGTCGCCGTCGTTGTCCTTGCCGTCGGAACACTGCGGCGGCGGCGCGGCAGGAGCGATGAAGTCGACTCCCGTCAGCGTGAACTCGTCGGTGGGACCCGTCTTGTATTGCTTCAGATACGGCGAGTAGGTCTGGGCCTTCACGGTCTTCGCCGCGGTGTCGATCTCGAGCGTACGAAGCCAGCCGTTGCCCTCGCCCTGCCAGTCGGTGAGCATCTGGTAGACGGTATTGCCTTTGTCTCCCTGGGTCTGGCGCAGGGCCGACGACGACACGTGGCCGCTGAGCACGAATCGCATGTTGCCGTGGACCTTCAGCAGCTGATCCCAGACCTGCGTGGGAGTCAGGTCTCCGTAGCCGCAGCCACCCAGGACGGTGCCGGAGCCGGACAGGAAGTTGTGCGTCACGTAGACGACGTTGTGGTTCGGGTGCGCGGCGACGATCTGGTTGAACCAGTCCACCGCGCCCTGTCTGGGGTCGAGCTCGGTGTTGATCACGAGCCAGTCCACGCCGCCGGCGGAGAACGTGTGGTACGCGTTGTCCATCTTGGCGTTCTCGAACCGGCCCTTGCACGCCGCGAATCGCGAGACCGGGAAGAACTTGTTGTAGGTGTCCGTGATCCGCAGGTTCGCGTGCACGTCACCCGGCGCCGCGCTGCCGCCGCACCAGCACGCCGTCCCGTCTTCGTTCTTCCCGCCCACCGCGTTCGTGTCGTGATTGCCCAGCGCGATCGCGTAGTCGATCCCCGCCACGTCGAGCTTGTCGAACCCG
The DNA here is from genome assembly GCA_022703255.1 of Myxococcota bacterium. Classification (GTDB taxonomy): domain Bacteria; phylum Myxococcota_A; class Polyangia; order Polyangiales; family Polyangiaceae; genus JACRCQ01. Next base: position 1,384 of record JAKLDZ010000385.1, read on the forward strand.
AAGTCCGCGTTGACGTACATGAAGTGGGGCGGGTCGCTGTAGGGGGTGTCCCAGTTCACGAGGTCGCCGACATGGACCACGAACCGGATGTTGCGCGCGGCCTGGTTGTCCACGATCCACTGCATCATCGCAGGGAACTTCACCTGCGGGGTGTTCGTCATCTCGGTCTGCGTGTCCGGCAACACCACGAGCGTGAAGGGCTCGCTTCGCGCCTCCGACACGTGGAGCAGCAACGCCGCCGCGCAGCCGATGCCCATGGCAACCGAAACCGGGAAACGGTGTCTCGTCGTGACCTTCGCGGCGTTCTCGAACATGGCGCGCTCCTTCCGAAGACGCTGCACAGCGTCGTCGCTCCCGATAGAAAGACACACCGGTTCAGCGTGTCAAGCGACGAATTTTGGCACGTCAGTCTTTGCGATTGAACGTCCCGCCACGCAGGAACAATGCCGTTCCTGTGCAATCGATTGAACACTTCTCTCCCCTCCCCGTCCTGCTCTAACCTCCAGCCGTGCGTCCCGCCCGGCTGCTGACCGCCCTCTCCATCGCCGCACTCCTGTGGCCCGCCTCCGCTCGCGCGGCCGGTCCCCTCGGCGCCAAGGGCGAGCCCATCCAAACCTCCGCCTACGCCATCGACCTGTTCCAGGGACCGGTGCTCGCCAGCAGCCGCGTCACCTCCCTGGGCGGCTCGTACGCCGGCATCGCCGAGGGCGTGGAAGGCGGCCAGGTCAACCCCGCCGCACACGCCGTTCGCGTCCCCTGGTCCGTCGACTGGTTCGACTACGACTGGACCTTGGGCTTCACCTTGCCCAGCTCCCTGGCGGACACCGACTTCGACAACAACGGCACGCCGGGCTTCTCCTACGATTCGTTCCGCTTCGTGACGCTGGGCGCCAACATGCAGACGGGCGCCTGGGCTTTCGGAATTCTCACCGACGCCCAGACCTACCACCTCGAGGGCATGGAGTCGGTGGATGCGAACCTGCCGAACCTCCGGGTGAATCTCATGCGAGCGCGCGCGCACCTCGCGCGCTCCTGGTTCGGCGGCCAGCTCGTCGTGGGCGCCGGCCTCCGCATGGTCACGATGTCCTTCACGGCCAGCAAGGATCCGATTTCCGACCAGGAGGACGACCGCGAGTTGTTCAACACCACCGGCTCTGCACCCGAAGTCGGCGCGATCTGGGCCCCGAGCAGGCTGCCCCTGCGCGCCGGTATCACCGGAAGGCTACAGACGCGTTCCGAAACCGATCTGGCGAGCGAGACGAAGCCCAACGCCGAAGGGGACATCCTGCTCGGCTCCATGTACCTGCCGGAACACGTCGAGCTCCCGTGGGAGGTCGAGGCCGGCTTCTCCTGGCAGTTCGGCAAGCGCCGCCTCAACGTGCCCTGGATCAACCCCCGCGACGTCGTCGCGCCGCTGACCGCCGAGATCCAACGCGCCCGCGCCGCACGCCTCCGAGCCCGCGTCTCTGAAGCCGCCGAACGCAAGGCCCGCGCGCTCGAGGACGACCGCATGCGCGCCTCACGGGCCGACGCCCGCAGCCGATTGGTGGCCAGATATCGCGCGATGCCCCGTCAGAAGCTCCTCGTCTCCGCCTCGCTGCTGGTCACCGGCCCCACGTCGAACGCGGTCGGCCTCGAGTCGTTCCTCCGTCAGCAGGTGGACCGCTCCGGACGGCGCGTGTCGTTCACCCCCAGGCTCGGCCTGGAGACCGAGCTGGTCCCGGAGCTGCTCATGGTCCGCGCGGGAACCTATCTGGAGCCCTCGCGTTTCCGCGCGGCCAACGCCCGCTTGCACGGCACCGCAGGCTTCGACCTGCGCCTCTTCGCGTGGCGCGTCTTCGGCCTGTTCGAAGAGGGCACCGCCTGGCGTGCCGGGGCCTTCCTCGACGCCACCCGCGGCTACCTCGGCTGGGGCGCCAGCGTCGGCGTCTGGCATTGAGGTTCGTCCTACGAACCAATCCGACGACCCCTCGTCACCGCCTCCTCACCCCACCATCCCGAGCAGCGCTGCCCCCAGCACCCCCGCCGAATCCCCCAGCTCGTGACGCACGATCGGCGTCGTCAGCTCGTCGTTGAACACGCGCTCGCGCACCCGCTCTACCCCTTCGTCGAGCAGCAGATCGAGATTCGAAACGCCTCCGCCGAGCACGACCATCGACGGATCGAGCATGTCGATCAGGTTGGCCAGGCCGCGACCGAAAGCGTCGACGAGGCACTCGATGCAGGCTGCCGCCGCCGGGTCGCTGCCTCGAAGGGTCGCGATCTCCGCGAGCCGCAGCTTCTTCCCGGTGCGCGCCTCGTAGTCCCGCTCCACCGCCGTGCCGCTCGCGTAGGTCTCGAGACAGCCGCGCTGTCCGCAGTAGCACGGACGCAGCGACTCCTCCGCATCGGCTGGTGTCGCGTACACCGCGTGATGCCCCCACTCGCCCGCGATCCCCTGCAGCCCGGACCAGACGCGCCCGCCGAATACCACCCCGCCCCCCACTCCGGTCCCCATGATCACGCCGAACACCACCCCTTCGGACGCGCTCCTCGCTGCCCCGAGCAGAGCCTCGGCGAGCGCAAAGCAGTTGGCGTCGTTGTCGAACAGCAAGCGACGTCCCACCCGCGCTTGCAGATCGGTGCGGAACGGCCGGCCGTTGAGACACGTCGTGTTCGAGTTCTTCACCGTGCCGTCCCGACGCCGCACGCCTCCCGGCATGCCGACTCCGATCGGCAGATCGTCGAGGGAAACCGGAGCCTCGCGCGCGATCTCCAGGAGGAAGCCTGCGGTGGACGCGAGCACCGCGTCGTAGCCAGCGTCGCGCGGCGTCGGGATGCGACGGCGCTGCACCACGCGCACCCGACCGTCTGCGCGGCACTCGAGGAGCGCGGCCTCGCTCTTGGTGCCGCCGAGGTCGAACCCGAGGCGGTATCCGGGGTGCACGATTCCTTTCGGCAGCGCGAGCTCGCAGGAGGAGTCGAGAGGCATGAGAAGGCTGTAGCAGAGATTCGATGACGTGGACGGGGGAGCGCTTGCCGGGGGAAGGGCCTGCGCGTTTTCCCCCGAAACAGCGCCTCTCCCTTCCGTGCGCTCGACGCGTCGACGAAGGTCGCCGCCCCCTACGGCTTCACGAACCCCAGCAGCCCCGTGACCAGCACTTGCAGCGCCGTGCCGTCAACCACCTCCAGCGGAAACCCCACCAACGCCGTCTTCCCCGGTATCCCCACTGCCGCAGTCCCTCCCGTACCGTACGTCAGTATCGCCTGCGACTCCCCATAGGTCGTCAGCAGATCCGGGTAGTCCTCCGGATAGGGCGCCCCCGCCCCACCGAATCCAAACGTCCCGACGCCCGACAACGCCCCCGTCCCCGCTGCCTGGTTGCTCCCCGCATCGTCACCCGAGTAGTCGGCCCCGAGTACGTCGTTCAGGAACACCTCGCCCTGGCCCAAATACCCCAGCTCGTACGCCACCTCACTGCCACTCACAATCAATCTCCCCCCACCCTGCACATACGCCGACACAATCGCTTGCTCCTCCGAGCTGAACGATCGATCCGACCCCGATTCGTCGCCCGAAAGCCAAATCACCACCGGATAGCCGCCGAGGCTGAACCCGTCCTCCACCAGCGCACGATGCGAAATAGTCTCCGCTCCCCCGGCGGCTTCTCCCACGCGCGCCGCGAAGTCGTGATTCAGCCCGGCATACGACCCACCGAGTATCCGATCGAACCCGTCGACTACCAGCACCGACGCGTTCCCGTCGATTCGACCGGTGTCCGACGCCAACGCCTGGTCCGGGCCCAGCGCCTTCAGCTTCGGCACCACCCGCACCCGAACGCCCAGCGTGTCGAGTGTCGCCGTGTCCTGGTCCGCGGCCACCTCCGCCCCCAGACTCCAAGTCTTCCCGTCCGCCGATGTCTCCACCCGGAACCCCTCGAGCTCGTCATCCTCGGGCGACAGCCAACGAACCTTCGCTTTTCCCCCCTCCACGATCGCCTGACGCAGCTCGATCCGAGGTCCCCGACGATGGTGTCGCACGCCGAACCGGATGGCATCTCCGTAGATCCCGTCGAGTCGCGTAACCCCGTTGTGCGTCGTGTCCGCAAAGCTGACCACGGCCTGCGTGTCTCGCAGCGCGCGCTGCGTGGGACTGGTTGCCACGGTCACCCCTGCCGCGGTCAGGTCGTCGGCAAAGTCGAGGTTGTCGATGTCCGTGCCCCCGGTCGCCGTGAAGTTGGAGAAGATGCTCCCCCCGCCCACCACGAAGGTTTGGTAGTTCGACGCCATCCCGTACAACGAGTCGAACAAGTGCACCCGCGAGATGGGGAGCGTGGTCCCGGCAAGGATCGTCGCCACGGCCTGGTAGCCGCCCGAATGCGAGGTCAGCACCATGTCTTCGATCGCCGCGCTCTTGATGCGCCCTTCGCGGTAGACCAGGGCGACCA
>JAKLDZ010000386.1 GCA_022703255.1 Myxococcota bacterium
GGCTTCCACACGCGCACCCCGCCGTCTTCTCCCGTCGCCTCGAACTGCGCCGTCACCCGCGGCCGATCCAGCCCGAAGGTCCCGTCGTCGCGATCCGCTACCCAACGCTCCGCCTCGAGCTTCGAAACCGACTCGAACAGGTCCGCGGCCAGGGACCCGTCGGCCGTGAACCCCGCAGGCGCCTCGAGCTTGAATCCGTTCGGGGAACGAACAATCTCCTGGTGGTCGTCGCCCCACGACGCCGACACCTTGCGCAGCCGCTCCACGCTCACGTCGAGCAGCTCCGTGGACCGGATGAAGGTCGCCATCCCCTCGAGCAGACGCGCCTGGTTGCGCGACAAGCGGAGCACGACGCCGTCCTGCTCGCGACGCACCAGCACCTCGTCGCCCTTGGGCGTGCCGAGGATCAGCTTCTGCTGCGGACGCGTCTGCGATCCCGACGCCGGCTGCACGATCTGCAGGAAGCCGTCGGAGGCGAAGTCCCCGGCCGGCGCCACCTCGCCCTCCATCCCGACGAGCCCCTGCACGAACCCCTTGGCGTCCGCCGCAGTGACCTCGCGCTCCTCCGGGTGGCGCATCTTCCACCCCGCCCCCTTGCGGAGCAGCTCGAGCTTGCGGCCCGAACGCTCGATCAGCAGCTCCTCGATCTCATCGGGCCGCACGTCGAGAACGTGCTTGTCGAGCAGCGCCTCGCGCGGGGCGCTCAGGGCATCGAGCGCGGTCTGCGTCACGCAGGCCGACAGGCGCTGGGGCTTGCGTCGCACCGCCACGATCATCCGGGCAGCGCCGGGTGAAGCCGGGCCCGCATCCGATGCCGTCGGGCACTCGCCGCCGAGCTCCAGCTCGTGGACCGGCTGCGCTCCGTCCTTGGGCGTGAGCACGAGCGTGACCTTCCCGCTCGCAGCCGCCAGCGCTGCATCGGCCTCGGCGTCGGACAGGAACCGCTCCGCGCGCAGCCCGCCGATCGCCTGCTGCACCGAGTCGAAGGCGACGCGGTTGACCCGGGGACCGGAGTCGCCGTCGAGACGGAAGCCGCCCCAGGGGGCGCGCACCAGCTTGCGCGCGCCTCCGGCCCCGTCGAGGGCGATCGCCGCGGTCTCCGACATCGTGAAGGGCGCGATCGTGCGCGATCGGAACGCGTCTGCGGGCTGCAGCAGATCCGCCGCAACGTCGCGCGGAATCACGAGCACCCCTTCGCCGTCCACCGATGCATAGGCCGCTCCCGACGGGCTGGGGGCCTCCTTGCCGATGGCGACGCGGGCCTGCTGCTTGCCCATGCGGAGGGAGATCACCGCACGCGGGCGATCGAGCCCCGAGGTCCCGGGCTCGGGCGGAGGCTCGATCTTGCGCAACGGGGAAGCGAACTCGAGGGAGTGCACCAGCCGCTCCACGGCCGCGTCGTCGGCGGGAACCGCGGCCGCCCCTCCGCGCGCGAGCATCCACTTCTCGTCGGATGCGTCGGTCGCGGCAGTGCGCGTGAGGACCACCCGGTCGTCGGGGGTCTCGATGCGCACCTCCTCGAGCTGCTCCCTGCGGAAGACGCGCAGCAGGTTGTCGCGTCGCGCCTCGAGCTCGGTGCTGGTGGGGGCGTCGCGGTCGATCCAGAAGACGTAGGCGCCGAGGGCGGCGGCGGAAGCCACGAGCACGGCGGTGGTGATGTTGCGTGCGCGAGCGCTCATTTCGACGAATCCGGGGCCTGGGCGTCGGGCTTCTCGGCGTCGGGGTCCTTCTTGCGGGACGAGGCCTTGCGGTCCTGCTTGCGGGGGCCGTCGGGAGCCTTGCGCTCCTTGCGGTCGCTGCGGCGCATGAGGAACACGGAGACGCCGAGCAGGAAGGCCGCGCCGGGCATGTAGACCAGCACGTAGCGCATGATCTCGCCGAGGGACGACTCGGTGATGCGGAGGCTGGCGGCCGGGGTCTGCCGGTCGGGGACGTCGAGGATCGGCGGCCTGGAGGCGAGCCAGGAGACGGCGTTCTCCACGAGGATGGAGTTGCCGCGCAGGGTCGGGGTGAGCCAGTTCTGGTTGAAGGCGACGTTGGCGGAGCCGATGACGACGAGACGGGCGCCGCGGCCCGAGGCGGCGTTGGACGCGGGCAGCTCGGAGGCCATGCCGACTGCCAAGGGGCCCTTGCGGTCGTCATCGCGGCGGGCGGGCTCGCTGGTGCGGTCCCACGACGCGAAGCTTCGCATGCCGAACGAATCGGCGCTGGTGGCGAGCAGCTCCGCGGGACGGGGACCGTCGAGCGTGGCGTGCAGCGACCGGGTCCCGATGAGCAGCACGCGAAGCCCCGCGGACGACGCAGCCTGCACCATGCCGTCGGTGACGGCGTGGGTCCTGAGCTCGGGGAAGAACACCTCTCCGACGCCGCGGGGCAGGCGCGCCTTGTCGTCGCGCTCGAACACCAGATCGTCGGACAGCCCGACGCCGAACAGCTTCGCGACCGGCTCGAGCCCCGTGGGCTGGGGCTTCTTGCCGTCGCGATCGAACATCGGGTTGAGCATGAACAGCCCGCTCATGCCCGCCTTCATTCGCGCGGCGATCTCGTCGGCCTCCTGCTGGGAGAACGGCAGCCCGGGGCCGGCGATCACGAGCAGGCGGCAGTCCTTGAAGGGCTCGCGCGCATCGGGGCGCGTGGAGTCGATCACCTCGAGGTCGTAGTTGTTCTTGGCGAGCCGCTCGCGAAGCTGCGACAGCCCGCGCTCGCCAGCGTCGTCGAAGGAGAACTCGGCGTGGCCCGCGGTCGCGCAGAGCCTCATGCGCTCCGAGCCGATCACCGAGCGGATGGCGTGGGTGAGGGCCTGCTCGACCTTGGAGCGGCTTCGCCCCTCGGCGGCCTCGGACAGGTCGACCAGGTCGGCGGAGGTGACGAACCAGTGCTTGTCGCCGGAGGCGACGATGAGGGCGGCGTCGGTCACCACGCGGCCGTCCTCGGTGCGTCCCACGAGCACGCCGTACTTCTGCTGCACGGCGAGGAACTCGGCGGGGTGACGGTCGGGATCGACCTGGGCGATCTCGATGCGGGGGGCGTGGGAGCGGTACTCCACGAGGACGGCGTCGAGGGTGCCGTGCAGGGGATCGCCGGGGGAGAGCATCATCTCGACGCGGATGGGCTGCTGCAGGTTCCGCAGGGTGTCGAGGGTGGCGGGGCTGAGGGTGTAGAGCTTGGAGGAGGTGACGTCGACACGTCGGTAGTGGCGCGCGGACAGCACGTTGACGAGCAGCAGCAGGACGGCGGCGGCGAGGACTCCGGCGGCGGAGGAGAACCGTTCGGCGCGGGAGACGACGCCGGAGGGGCTGCGGCGGGGCTTTTCGGTGGCCATCAGCCCCACCTCCAGGCATCGACGGCGCGGACGGTAACGAACAGGGGCACGATGGTGAGGCTGAGGTCGAAGACGACGCGTCGGGAGTCGATGAGGCCTTTGGAGAAGTCGGCCATGTGGGACCAGACGGAGACGTAGGAGCAGAGGTCGTGCACGGGGCCGGAGTCGAAGACGAACTCGCCGATGCCGACGATGAACAGGCCGAAGACCATGGCGAAGGAGGCGAGCAGGGCGACGAACTGGCTGCGGGTCATGGCGCTCATGAGGACGCCGAGGGAGATGAAGGCGGCGCCGATGAGGGCGACGCCGAGGTAGCAGGCGGCGACGACGCGCCAGTCGATGTCGCCGGCGCGCTGGAGCACGACCATGTACAGCAGGGTTGGGGCCCAGGCGATCATGTAGGTGACGAAGGACGACGCCCACTTGGCGAGGACGACGGCGGGGGTGGAGACGGGGGAGGTGAGGAGGGATTCGATGGTGCCGGCGCGGCGTTCCTCGGCGAAGGAGCGCATGGTGAGGGCCGGGGGGAGCATGAGCATGGGGAGGTAGAACAGGACGGTTTCGCCGAAGAACCACTGGACGGGACCGCGGTCGACGGCGACCTCGACCTGGTTGGCGAAGTGGGCGACGAGCAGGTAGAAGTTCATGCCCTGCAGGAAGAGGAAGACCACGATCAGGGCCCAGGCCACCGGGGTGACGAACGTGGAGAACAGGTCCCGCTTGAACACGGGCCAGAAGCCGGTCATGCCGCCTCCCCGCCGCGCCGGGCGGCCGGATCGTCCTCGGTGAGCGCCGCGAAGACCTCTTCGAGCGACGCTTTGCGCGGGCTGACCTCGCGCACGGCGAGCTGCGCCGCGATCAGGGCGGCCACCGCGCGCTCGACCGCGTCGGGGATCCCCTCGGCGGTCCCCTTCCAAGCGACATCCAATGTCGCTGTTCCCTCGGCCCCGGACTTGCGCACCTTGACCCGCTCCGCCTGCTCCACCCCGCGCAGGACCTCCGCCGCGCGGGCCTCGTCGCCCCGCACCACGAACCGCGTCATGCCGGCCTGACGCATCCGGCCCAGCTCCTCGAGGGAGCCGTGGGCGACCAGGCGCCCGCGGTCGATCACCAGGGCGCGGTCGCAGGTGGCTTCGACCTCGGACAGGATGTGTGTGGACAGCAGGATGGTGTGATCCGCCGCGAGGGATCGCACCAGATCGCGCACCTCCCGGATCTGGTTGGGGTCGAGTCCGGCGGTGGGCTCGTCGAGGATCAGGACGGGAGGCGACGCGACCAGGGCGTCGGCGAGCCCGACGCGTTGGCGATAGCCCTTGGAGAGCTTGCCGATGAGCACATCGGCGTGGTCGTCGAGGCGGGTGGACTCCATGGCGACGCGGACCGCGTCGGCCCGGCGCGAGCGGGGCACGCGCTTGAGCTCGGCGCGGAACGTCAGGTACTCGCGGACCCGGAGCTCGGGGTAGAGCGGGACGCTCTCGGGCATGTAGCCGATGCGGCCGCGGGCCTCGAGGGGGCGTTCCACGATGTCGAAGCCGTCGATGGTGACCCGACCGCTGGTAGCGCCGAGGAACCCAGCGACGATGCGCAGGGTGGTGCTCTTGCCGGCGCCGTTCGGACCCAGGAACCCGACGACTTCACCTTTGGCGACCTCGAAGGACAGGCCGCGGACGGCTTCGAAGGCGCCGTAGGACTTGTGAAGTTTCTCGACGGAAATCATCCGGGGCAGGGTCTAGCACCGATCGGATGCGGGGTGCACGCGCGGGCAGGTCGATCGTGTGCGTCGAGCCCGGGCTCCAATCGGTTGAACTCGTGGGCGAAGCCCCGTAGGCTGGTGAGGGGTTCTCCACCCGGGTCCCCCCTCGTAGCACCGTCCGAAGCTGTCATGAGCGAACCCTCCGACGCCCTGCTGGAGCGAGCACAAGCCCTCGTCGGCACCGTGCTGCGCGACAAGTGGCGCCTCGATCGTCTGATCGGGGTCGGCGGCATGGCGTCGGTGTTCTCCGCAACCCACCGCAACGGACGTCGCGGCGCCGTGAAGCTCCTGCACACCGAGCTGGCCCTCGACAAGACCCTGCGCTCGCGCTTCCTGCGCGAGGGGCTCGTCGCCAACAAGGTGGCGCACCCGGGGATGGTGGAGATCCTCGACGACGACGACTCGGATCCTGGGACCGTGTTCCTGGTGATGGAGCTGCTGGAGGGGGAGAGCGTCGATCGGCGTTGGATCCGGCACGATCGGCGTCTTCCGGTGGCGGAGGTGCTGGCGATCTACGAGTGCGTGCTCGACGTGCTGGTGGCGGCGCACGAGGGCGGGATCGTGCATCGGGACATGAAGCCCGAGAACGTGTTCATCACGCGTGCGGGGGACATCAAGCTGCTGGACTTCGGCATCGCGCGGCTGCGCGATCTGTCGCCCGGGAGCACGGCCACGCGTTTCGGCACCACACTCGGGACCCCCGCGTTCATGTCCCCGGAGCAGGCCCTGGGGCG